>MGPV01000009.1 GCA_001797615.1 Deltaproteobacteria bacterium GWC2_65_14 | reverse complement strand
GCGGAGCGCGGAAGCCCGACGCCCTGCCGCTAAGGCCGATGGCGTGATCGCCGAGGCTTAAGGCGGGCGACCCCCTCCTCCGGCGCCATTCTTGACTTGCGCAGGGATTTCCAGTATTCAAGGGATAGAAGTCCCGTCACCCCTGAACCAACCCAATCAGCCTTTCGACTTTCGGCAACCTTCGGACAAACGTCACCCTTCCGAAGAAAGGGACTGGGATGCTTCCCCGCATTCCCGGAACGGTCTCTTTTTCCCTCCATTCATCCGACTTGTGCCAATTCCGCCCGCCCTGACGGACCCGGATATCCATACGAGCGTATCGGGGGCGAAACCGCGGAAGAGGAACCTGGGGAAAGAAGAGGTGACCGATGCCGACCTATATCGGCCTGCTGAAACTGACGGAGCAGGGAAGCAAGGACATCATGAACGCGCCCGACCGCATCGAGGAGGGAATCAAGTTGTATCAGAAGATGGGCGGCAAGGTGCTCGGCGTGTACCTGGTCATGGGGGAATATGACTACGTCACGATCGGGGAATGCCCGAGCGATGAAGTGCAGACGGCTTTTGCGTTGGCGCTCAGTTCGCAGGGGAATGTGAAAACGACGACGCTGAAAGCCTTCACCGCGAAGGAAATCCCTTCCATTCTCAACAAGTTGAAGAAACAGTAGCCAAGGGACGTTGTGATAAAGGGCGGGGCCTCCGGCCCCGTCCGTCCCGATCCGCCCGAAACGTGCATGCCTGCAGGCGAATCCCGTCTACCGTTTCCCCTCCAGGATATCGCCCGCCCAGGTCAGGCCGGCCACCACCGTGGGAAACCCGATCGTCGATGTCAGCAGGATCAGCGCGTGCCGGATCTCCTCCGGAGTGGCGCCGGCCTCCAGGGCCCTTCTCGCATGGCTGTGGACCGATCCTTCGGAGCGGATGGCCGCGGCGGCGGCCAGCTGGATCAACTGCGCCGTCTTTTCGTCGATCGGGCCGGCCTGTTTGACGGAGGTCCCGAGAGCCTCGACGGCTCCGATATACCCGCCGTAGCGCTCCTTGAGATTTCGGTACGCCTTCGGCAGCTTCTTTTCCCTCGTGCCCATCCGGACACCTCCCGTTCGGCGCCGGGGCGCCTTTTCTTCGCGGCGACGGTAGTTCCCTGTCGGCGGAACGGCCGCGGGTTTCTTGAGAATACCTGCGATCCCGCCGACTTCCCATCCATTTCTTGGGAGAAAAAAGGGACAATAGGATCATGAAAGCGGTCCTTCCATCCGGGTTCGGGGGTCCGGAAGTTTTACGGATCGGGGAGTGTCCCGACCCGTCCTTCGGGAAAGGGGATCTGCTCGTACGGGTTCGGGCGGCCGGCCTGAACCGGGCGGATCTGCTGCAGCGCCGCGGAAAGTACCCTCCTCCGGCGGGAGCCTCGGAGATCCTGGGGCTGGAGATCGCGGGAGAAGTGGCCGACGCGGGCAGGGCCGTCGCGGGGGTTTCGCCGGGCGACCGGGTCTGCGCCATCCTTCCGGGCGGCGGTTACGCGGAACTTGCGGCGGTTCCGGCGGATATGGCGATGCCGATTCCCCCGGGCCTCTCGTTCGAGCAGGGAGCGGCGATCCCCGAGGCCTTTCTCACCGCCTACCGGAACCTTTTTCCTCTCGGTCTGTTGCGTCCCGGCGAGACGGTCCTTGTGCACGCGGGGGGAAGCGGTGTGGGAACCGCGGCCATCCAATTGATCCGGGAAGGGGGAGGCAGGTCGCTGGTGACCGCCGGTTCCCCGGAAAAGATCTCCCGGTGCAGGGAACTGGGGGCGGAAGGCGGATGGAACTACCGGGAGGGGCCCTTCGCCCCGTGGGTGGCGTCCCGCACGTCCGGAAAGGGAGTCGACATCGTCCTGGACTGCGTCGGGGCCCCCTACCTGGACCAGAACCTCCGGTCGCTGGCGCGGGGAGGGAGGCTGCTCGTCATCGGCATGATGGGGGGATCCCGCGCGGAAGGGATCGACCTGGCGCGGATCCTGATGAATCACCTGTCGATCAAGGGCTCGACCCTGCGCCACCTGGATCGGGAAGAGAAGGAACGTCTGGTCCGGGAGTTTTCGGCGTTCGCCCTCCCCCGGTTCGCCGACGGAAGGCTCGTTCCCGTCGTCGACTCCGTATTCGACTGGACCGACGCCGCGTCCGCGCACGAACGGATGGAGTCCAACGCGAACGTGGGAAAGATCGTACTCAGTATCCCGGAGAGATAGGCGGAGGAAACAGGAGATGAAACGGAACGGGAGGAGAGGAACATCTACGAGGACTACCGGGCGCTGTTCGGGAAGGATCCGCCGGACCTCGGGGCCGTCGCGATCATGACCGACACCGACAACACCGGCGAGGAGGCGGTCGCCTGGTACGGCGACATCACCCTCGGCCCGCTGCGCTGATCCCGCGGCACGATTCCAAATGGGCGCCCGGGACAGGCTACGCCGCCTTGGAGGGGGGCTTCGCTTCGCCCGCCCTCCGCCCCCTGTTCAATCTTTTTATCTCCGCTCTTCCCCCCTCCTTCGGCTGGCTGCGCCCGTAATGCGCCCCATCGTGAGGGCGCCTGTGACCGGCTTCGCCGGCGACCGGGGACCCGCAGCGATGCGGGGGGGGTCCCCGGTTGCCGGCGCAGCATCCGCAGGAGGGGGGGGCGAGCGGAGATGGAAGTCTTTGCGGACTCCCGGGGGAGATCCGGGGGTGGAGCAGGGTCCCCCTCGGGACGGCGGAGCAAGCCGCCCCCTCCGAGGATGCGGAGCCGGTCCCGGTCGGCCGCGCAACGAGGCGTGCCGAGTGTATCCCTCCGAGGCGGAGGAGCACCCGTTGCACTCGGAGCCGAAGAATCTCCGCTACACGTGGTTTCGGAGCATCAGCTCCGCCGGGTGCGGATCGAGGAAGACCTGCCGGGCGAGATAGTCGACCCGGTACTTCCGGACATAGTGGCGGAAGAGGGTGAGCGGGACGATCAGCGGGATCCGCCGCTCCCGGTACCGCTCCACCACCTCCAGCAGCTCCTCCTTCTCGTCCCGGGTGAGCATCTTCCGGAAATGGCCCACCATGTGGAACAGGACGTCGGAGCATTTCTTCGGGGTCGGCTTCGCGGAGAGCGCCTCCATGAGAAGCCTCCGGTACCGGTCGAACAGCTCGGCGGTCGGCAGCTCCTTCGCGCGGGCGACCAGCCTTCCCATCTCGGTGTAGCCCTTCCTCCCGTGCGACAACAGGAGCAGCTTGTGGTCGGTGTGGAACGCGACGAGCCCTCCCCGGGTCCTGTCGCGCGCCAGGAGGTCCCGGAAGCGCCTGAGGGTGAACACCCTTTCGATGAACATCTCCCGGAGGACCGGGTCCTGGAGGCGCCCCTCCTCCTCGACCGGGATGAGGGGAAAATGCCCCAGGAAGGCCTTCGTGAAGATCCCGGCCCCCGTTCTGGCCGGAATGTCCGATCCCCCGTATACCTTGACGCGGGTCATTCCCGAGCTCGGGGAGTCCTTCTTGCAGATGTAGCCGCAAAGCTCCAGCGGTTCGAGTTCCCGAAGGCGGGCGCGGGCCCACCGGATCATCCGGTCGGTGTGGTCGACCCCCCCCTTCGACGTGACCAGCCGGGGGGAGGAAGGGTCGCCCGTCAGGCGCATCGCCTCTCGAGGGGTCGGCAGCCCGCAGTCGACCTCGGGGCAGACCGGGACCCACTCGACGAACTCCCCGAGCGTATCCACGAGGAAGCCGTCCCGCTTGTGCCCCCCGTCGTACCGGACCGTCTCCCCGAGCAGGCAGGAACTGATCAGGATCCGGATCGGTTCCGTCATTCGCGATCCCGCGGGGGGGTGAGGCCGAGGCGGCGGAGGCACTCCTCCCGGGTGAGTCCCTCCACCCGGACCAGCTTCCTGCGGCCGAGCCCGCCCGCGACGATCCCGAGGCTCCGGCGGGGAATATCGAGCGCCCCGGCCAGGAACCGCTGGAGCGCCTCGTTCGCCCGGTTCTCGACGGGGGGGGCCGTCAACCGGATCCGGACGGCTTCCCCGGAGAAGCCCGCCACCTCCTCCCGAGACGCCCGGGGAAGGACATGGACGGCGACGACGGCGAAAACCCCGCCCCTTTCGCCCTCCCTGCCCCGGGGAGTTCTCACGAAAGGCGCGCCGCCAGATCGAAGAGGGTCCTCACCAGGAAGTACTGGAGGAAGAGGATGACGAGGATCGCCACCATCGGGGAGAAATCGATGCTCCCCGCCATCAGGGGAAATCTCCGCCGCAGGAAAGAGAGGACCGGCTCGGTGATGGAATAGAGGGCCCGGACGATCGGGTTGTAGGGATCCGGGCTCACCCAGGTGAGCACGGCGCGGATGATCAGGATCCACATGTAGGCCGAAAGGGCGATGTCCAGGATCCTGGCCACCGCCATGAGCAGGTTCTTCGCGACGAACATCGTTTGCCTCCTCAGCCGGAAAGTTCGCGGCAGCGCTTCCAGGCGGCATGGACGGCTTCGAGCACCGTCCCCCGGAAGGCGCCGACCTCCAGGGCCGCGAGCCCCGCCGCCGTGGTGCCCCCCGGCGACGTGACCATGTCCTTGAGGGCCCCGGGGTGCGTCCCGGTCGTAAGAACCATCCGGGCCGCCCCCTCCACGGTGGAGGCCGCCAGCAGGACCGCCTCCTCCCGGGGCATTCCCGCGCGGACCGCGCCGTCTGCCAGCGCCTCGATGAAGAGGAAGACGTAGGCGGGGCCCGATCCCGAAAGCGCCGTGACCGCGTCGAGCAGCTCCTCGCGGGGGAACTCCACCGCCGTCCCCACCGAGGCGAAGATCTTCTGCGCCCGCGCCTTCTGCACCTTCGTCACCGCGGGGGAATAAAAGAGCCCCGTGCTGCCCCGCATCACCTGCGCCGGCGTGTTCGGCATCGCCCGAACCACGGCGGCCTTCTCCCCGAGGGCGTCGAGGAAGACCCGGACCGGGATCCCCGCGGCGATCGAGACGAAGAGCCTTCCCCGGGCGTCCGTCGGCGAGAGGGAGCGCAGGAGCCCCGCCACCCCTTGCGGCTTGACCGCGACGACGACCGTCCCGCAGCGCCGGATCAGCCCCGCCGGATCCTTCGCCACAGAGACGCCGAACCGTTCCCGCATCTCCTCGCAGCGCGTTGCGCGCAGGTCCATGACGACCAGCTCCTTCGGGGGGAGCAGCTTGGCCGCCAGGATTCCCCGGATCAACGCCTCCCCCATGTTTCCGGCTCCGATGAACCCGATTCCCTTCATCCCCGCCTCCCCGGGCGGCTCCCGAAGATGGCCGTGCCGATCCGCACCATCGTCGCGCCCTCCTCGACCGCCACCTCGAAATCGTGGGACATCCCCATCGAAAGCTCCCGCATCCCTTTTCCCGCCGTGCTCCGCCCCGCGCAGTCCTCCAGAAGCTTCCGGAGGCGAGCGAACCAGGGGCGGCTCTCCTCCGGGCTCTCGAAGACCGGGGGAATGGCCATCAGCCCCGCAAGCCGCACTCCGGCAAGCGCCTCGGCCGCCTCCACCAGCTCCGGAAGCTCTCCCGGAGAGATCCCCGCCTTGCTCGACTCCTCCGCCAGGTTGACCTCCAGCAGGACCGGCATCCCGGTTCCCGCCTCCACGCACCGCCGGGAGATCTCCGAGAGAAGGCGGGAGGAGTCGACCGTCTGGACCCACGAGAAGAGCGACACCGCCTTCTTCACCTTGTTCCCCTGGAGCTTCCCGACCATGTGCCATTCCAGCCCGGGGTAGGCGCGGATCTTCCCCTCCGCCTCCTGGACGTAGTTCTCCCCGAAGGAGGTCACTCCGGCCGCGGCGGCCTCCCCGATGCGGTCCGGGGGGTGCGTCTTCCCCACCGCGACCAGGCGGATCTCCCTGGCGGAACGCCCGGCCCTGCCGGCGGCCCTCTCGATCCGCTCGCGCACGCGGAGGACCCGGTCCTGCACATTTTCCGGGCGCGTCATCGGCACCCCTCGCGCCGGTACCATTTCGTCCCTTCCCGGGACACGGCGAGCATGCCGGTCCTCTGGAGCATTTCCAGGACGCGCGTCATCGGAAGCCCCACGACGTTCGTGTAGGACCCGGAAATCCTCTCGATCAGCAGGTTTCCTCTCCCCTGCGCCGCGTAGGCCCCCGCCTTGTCGTCGCTCTCCCCCGTCCGGAGGTAGGCCCGGATCTCCTGCCCGGTGAGGGATCGGAAGGCGACCCGCGTCGTCTCGACCGCCTCGTCGGCGTATCCCGTGGACCGCCGGAGGAGGCAGACCGCGGTGTGAACCCTGTGCTCCCTTCCCTGGAGGAGCCGGAGCATCCGGGCTCCGTCCGCCCGGTCCTCCGGCTTGCCCAGCATCCGGTTTCCGACCACGACGACCGTGTCCGCGGCGAGCACGAACGCCTCCGGGTACCGGGAGGCCACCTCCTCTCCCTTCTCCCGCGCGGCCCTCCGGACGAAGTTCCGGAACGGCTCCCCCGCGTGGGACGTTTCCTCGACGCGGGACGGCACCACGCGGAACGGCACGCCGATGACGCGCATCAGCTCCCGCCGCCGGGGAGAGGAAGAGGCCAGGATCAGCCCGGGAGGCGCTCCCTCCGGACTCTCATTATAACGGGATCCCATTTCCTTGACCCTCGCAAAGTTCCTGTGTTACAAGATGAAAAACATGTTCCCCGGGGGGAGGATGAATCTGAAGAGCGTCACGGTCCGGACCGAAAGTCCCCAGCAGATGATCGACATCACCCAGACCACCCGCCTCGTGGTCCGGGAGAGCGGCGTTACGCGGGGTACCTGCACGATCTTCGTCCCCCACACCACGGCGGCGGTCACGATCAACGAGAACACCGATCCGAACGTGAAGCAGGACCTCCTCAACATACTCGAGTCGGTCGTCCCCTCGAAGGGGAAATACCTGCACACCGAGGGAAACGCCCACGCCCACGCGAAGGCCAGCATCGTCGGCTCCTCCGTGTTCGTCTTCGTCGAGTCCGGCCAGCTGGTGCTCGGGACCTGGCAATCGGTCTACCTGTGCGAGTTCGACGGACCGAGAACGCGCAACATCCTCTTCCGGGTCACCTCCGAATGACGGCCCGGTAGCGGGTCCGCAACGCCTCTTTCGGAAGCCCTCCCTCGACGACATCCCAGGGAAGGTATTCGTCCGCCTCCTTCTCCCGGAAGACCACCCAGGAAACGGGCGGGGAGAACCCCCGGTCGGAAAGGCGCAGCCTCCCCGAACCGCTTTTCCGGAGCGCCCCCGCGACCCGGCGGTCGGAGAGCCCGAGGTATCCCTGGAGCACGGCGGACCGGGGCGGCTCGGCGGAGACCCGGAGATTGGCCACCGGACGGACGGCGGACGCGATCGCCTCGTGCCTGGCGGACAGCTCCTCCTGCCGCGCCATCGGCGCCCACTGGAGCGGGGTGAAGGGCTTGGGGACGAACGGGGACAGGACGGCGGTCACCGTTCCCATCCTTCCGATCGCCCGCCCCTCCTCGAGAACCGTCTCCCGGAAGCGTTTCAGGAATCGGATTGTCCCCTCCACCTCCTCCTCCCGCTCCGCGCCGGGAACCCCGGTCAGAAAATAGAGCTTGAAGGAGACGATCCCCGCCCGGGCGAGGACGCGCGCCGCGGAAAGGAACCGGTCGTCGTCGACCCGCTTGCCGATCCTGCGCCGCCGTTCCTGGCTTCCGCACTCCGGAGCCAGGGCGACGGTCCGGTGGCCGCTTCGCCCGAGGATTTCGGCGATCTCCTCGTCCACCAGCTCCGCCCGGACCGAGGCGGGCGACACGGCGCCTCCCCGGGCGAGGATCTCGCGGGCGATCTCGCGGAACGGGGCCCAGTCGAGCACCGCGGCCCCGACGAAGCCGATCGTCCTGCGGTGCGGCCAGGCCGCGTCGACCGCGGCGCGGAACCGGTCCGGGGGAACTTCCCGGAAGCCGGGACAGGCGTGGGACGCCGCGCAGAACCCGCACATCTGCGGACAACCGCGGGAGGTCTCCACCAGCGCCATCCGTCCCAGCTCGGCCTCTTCGGAGAGCACCACCGGAAGCTGAGGATACTCCGCCGGGGAAAGGGTTTCCCGCCGGACGCGGGGAGGGAACCCCGGCCGGGGACGAAGGGCGCAAAGGCGCCGCACGCCGGGCGGGTCCCCCTCCCGCGGAGCGGAGTACTCGGGAAGGTAGCCGCCGGGGACATACACGCCGGGGATCGCGGACAGCTCCCGCAGGTACCCCGGTTCGACGGGGCGGGGCGTCCCCAGGTCGAGCACCGCGTCGAGCGCCCGCTCCCCGTCGCCGACCACTACCGCGTCCGCCAGCGTCCCGGCCGGCTCCGGGGAGAGGGAGGCGGCGAATCCCCCCATGAGGACCAGCGGGACCGCACGGCTTCGCGGAAACCCGGCTTCCGCCCCGGAACTTCTCTCCTCCCGGAAGGGGGACACGCCCCCCGAGGCGAGGATGGGAGGAAGGTGGAGCAGGTCGTTCTCGAAGGAAAGGGAAACGGCAACGATGTCGAACTCGGAAAGGGGGCGGCCGCTCTCCACCGTGACGACGGGGGCCGGTTTTCCGGCACTTCCCCGGTGGGACGGACGGGCTCCCTCCCCCGGAACGGAGAGGAAGGCGCGCTCGCAGAGGGCGTCCGGCCGCGCGTTGACCCGGGCGTGGACGGTGAGGAAGCCCAGGTTCGACATCCCCGTCTCGTACCGGTTCGGGTAGACCAGGGCGACCCGAAGCTTCCCCCCCCACTCCTTGCGGACCGCCCCGACTTCGCGGGACAGGATTGACTCCCGCCGCCGGGGACGCCGCGCCATCTACTCGGATCGGCGGCGGAGGAAGGTCGGGATCTCGAACTCCTCCGGCTTCTCCTCCTCGGGTTCCTTGTCGATCAGCGGAAGATGTTCGACCCTCTCCGGTTCCCGCGCCTGCGCGGCCCGGAGGAAGGTCGGCTTCTCCAGGTCTTCCCTCCCGATGAGCTTGATGGTGCGTCGCGGCGCCTTCCAGATCGTCTCGGTCACCCCCGACTCGAAGCCGGTGGCGATGACGGTCACCTTCAGCTCGTCGCCCATCGTCTCGTCGATGACGGTGCCGAAGATGATGTTCGCCTCCTCGTCCGCTTCCTCCTGGACGAGGCTCGCCGCCTCGTTGATCTCGCTCAGGCAGAGGGAAGGCCCCGCCGTGATGTTGATGAGGACCCCGCGAGCGCCCCGGATGGAGACATCCTCCAGGAGCGGGCTGGAGATCGCCTTTTCCGCGGCCGCCACCGCCCGGTTCTGCCCGGAGGCGGACCCGGTCCCCATCAGCGCCACCCCGGAGGCGGACATGATCGTCTTCACGTCCGCGAAGTCGAGGTTGATGTAGCCGGGGTTCGTCACCAGCTCGGAGATCCCGCGGACCGCCTGGTAGAGCACCTCGTCCACCTTCCGGAACGCCTCCACGAAGCGCATCTCCTTCCCCGCGATCAGGAGCAGCTTCTCGTTGGGGACCACGATGAGGGTGTCCACGATGGATCGAAGCTCCTTCAGCCCCTTCTCCGCCTGGCGGCGCCTCGTCGCCCCCTCGAAGGAGAAGGGACGGGTGACCACCGCGACGGTCAGGGCGCCGACCTCCCGGGCCACCTCCGCCAGGACGGGAGCGCCGCCGGTCCCGGTACCGCCCCCGAGCCCGGCCGTCAGAAATACCATGTCGGCGCCGAAGAGCGCCTCCCGCAGCACCTCGCTGTCCTCCAGGGCGGCCTGTCGCCCGATGTCGGGATTGGCGCCGGCGCCGAGCCCCTTGGTCAGCTTCGCGCCGAGCTGGATCTTCAGCGGCGCGAGGTTCTTCGAGAGGGCCTGGGCGTCCGTGTTCGCGGCGATGAACTCCACCCCTTTCAGCCCCTCCTCGATCATCGTGTTGATCGCGTTTCCTCCCCCGCCTCCCATGCCGAACACCTTGATGACCGCGTTGCACCGGTTCTCCTCGACAATCGTGAACATGCCGTCCTCCTTATCCCTTCCGGATGGTTAGAAATACTCCGTCATCAGCCGCTTCAGGTGGCCGAGGAACCCCTCCTCCGCCTCCTCCGCTCCCCTCCGCCCCCCGCTCCCGGCCAGTCTCGCCCCGTAGAGGAGAAGCCCCACCCCCGTGGCGAGATCGGGGGTGCCCACCAGCTCCACCATCCCCCCGACCCCGATCGGGGCTCCCCGGCGGACCGGGAGATGGAAGACCCGCTCCCCGAGCTCGGAGAGCCCGTCCAGGCGGGAACTTCCTCCGGTCAGGACGATCCCTGCCCCCAGCATCTCCTCGCACCCCGAACGGAGGATCTCCTTCCGGAGCAGGGTGAAGATTTCCTCCGCGCGCGGCTCGATGATCTCGGCCAGGTACTGGCGGCGGATCGGCCGCGGCTGGCGCCCCCCGACCCCCGGGAGCTCCACGAGGTCGTCCCGCCGGACCTTCTGGATCGCGGCGCACCCCGAGGCGATCTTCAGCTTTTCCGCGTCCGCCGCCGGGATCCGAAGGCCCACCGCCACGTCGGAGGTGATGTTCGATCCGCCCAGCGGCAGCACGAAGGTGTGCCGGAGCGCCCCGTCGTAGAAAATCGCCATGTCGACCGTCCCGCTTCCGAAGTCGAGCAGGGCGACCCCGACCTCCCGCTCCTCCGGCGTCAGCACGGCCTCCGCGGAGGCGAGCGGGCACAGCACGATGTCGACCACCTCCAGCTCCGCCTTCTCCACGCACCGGGCCAGGTTCCTCGTGCTCGGGAGGTCGTCGGTCACGACATGGACCCGGGCATCGAGGCGGATCCCGCTCATCCCGCGGGGGTCCTTGATCCCCCCGACGTCGTCCACGATGAACTCCTGGTTCAGCACGTGCAGGACCTCCCGGTCCTTCGGCAGCTCCACCTCCTTGGCCAGCTCGAGCACCCGCGCGATGTCGGTCTCGGAGACCTCCCGCTCGTTTTTCACCGACACCGCGGCGTGGCTGTTGAAGGACTTGATCAGCGGACCGGAAACCCCCACCAGGACGGAGGTCAGCGAGATCCCGGTCATCTTCTCCGCCTCGGCCACGCTCTGCTCGATCGACTTCACCGTGGCGTCCACGTTCACGACGGATCCCTTGCGCATCCCCTCCGTCGGGCAGGTCCCCACGCCGAGGATCTCGACCCCTTCGGGCCCCTTCCTCCCGACCACCGTCGCCACCTTGCTCGAGCCGACATCCAGCCCGACGATCACCGGCCCCAGGTCCGTTTCCATTCACTCCCCCGACCGCACGAAGATGCGGCCCGCTGTTCTCAGGTCCACGGTCCCCCGCGACTGACCGAGGCGGGCGAGCTTCGGAAGCGCCTCCTCGATCCGGCGCATCGCCTCCTCCCACTCCATCGTCCCGATCTTCAGCTGGAGCCCGTCGTCCCGCCTCACCAGGGTGTAGCCTTCCGTCGCGTCGTAGTGGACCTCGGAGATGTTCCGCCGGAGGCTCCCGGCCTCCGCCCGCTTCAGCAGGCCGACCGATTTCCTCAGGTTCTGCAGCGTGACCGTGTCCCTGCCCAGGAGGTCCTTCCGGGAGAACCCCGTCAGGATGGGAAAGTCCTTCGCGTCGTATGCCGTCAGCCGCTTGAACACGTGCCCCCGGTCGTCCACGTAGTAGAGGGAGTCCAGGTTGATCATCGCGACCGGAATCCGCTCGACGATCCGCACGACGAGCCGGTCCGGGAAGGCCTTCCGGACGGACACCTCCCGCACGAAGGGGTGGCTCCCCAGCCGGCGGCCGATCTCCTCCTTGGAGAGCGACCAGATGTTCCCGTTCGCCGCCCCGCCGAGCATGCCGACCACCTCGTCCCGCGTCACGTGGACGCACTCGTTCATGTCCACGACCCGGACGGAGAAGATCCGGGAGTGGCCGAGCCAGGAGTAGACCGCCGCTCCCGCCGCCCCGACGAAGACGACCACCAGAAGCGCCACAGCCACGGGAAGCGACCGCCGGAGGCGGTCCATCCCCCGGGACGTCTCCTTCTCCCCTTTCTTCTTCCTGCGCGCGGCATGCCTCCGCCGGTGCTTCCCGAGCGACTTCTTGTGATAGGCCTTGTACTCGATCATCTACTTGTACAGCCCCGCATCGTCCAGGATCTCCTCGACGAGATCCTCGAAGGAGAGCCCGTCGAACCGGGCTGCCTTCGGGAGGAGACTCGTCTCGGTCATCCCG
Source organism: Deltaproteobacteria bacterium GWC2_65_14 (assembly GCA_001797615.1). Lineage (NCBI taxonomy): Bacteria > Deltaproteobacteria > Deltaproteobacteria bacterium GWC2_65_14. The sequence continues at coordinate 39,032 of MGPV01000009.1, read as the reverse complement.
GGAATCGTGTTCGCCTCCAGGAAGAAGAGGTTTCCCGCCGGGTCGACCCGGTAGTCCAGCCGGGCCGCCCCGCGCAGCTGCAGCGCGGCCGCCGCTTTCCGGGTGAACTCCGCCGCGCGCAGGAGGAGGTCCCGGTGCATCGGCACCGGGATCACGTACTCGGTCTGCCCCGCCGTGTACTTGGATCGGTAGTCGTAGAAACCGGTGCCGGACTTCGGAACGATCTCGATCGCGGGGAGGACCCTGCCGTTGAGGATCCCCACCGTGATCTCCCTTCCCGGCACAAAGGCCTCGGCCAGCACCCGCGGGTCGAACTTCCGTGCCCCCGCGTACGCCGCGCCCCACTCCTCCGGGCTCCGCACGACGCTCACCCCGACCGTCGATCCCTCCCGGTCCGGCTTGACGACCAGCGGGTAGCCGATCCCCGGAGGGGGGGGCGGGTCGTCCCCCTCCTCCTCGAAGAGGACGTCCTGCGCGCAGGGGACCCCCGCCGACGCGGCCACCCGTTTCGCCAGCACCTTGCTCATGGAGACGGCCGACGCGGCGACGCCCGACCCGGTGTACGGCAGGCGGGCGAGCTCCAGGGCCCCCTGGATGCAGCCGTCCTCTCCGAACCGGCCGTGCAGCGCGAGGAACGCCGCCGCGACCCCCGAGTCGCGCACGGCCGAGAGCCAGTCGCCCTGCACGTCGATCTCCTTCACCTCGTATCCCTTCCGGCGCAGGGCGGCGACCGCCGCGGCGCCCGTGCGGAGCGACACCTCCCGCTCGGAGGACTCCCCCCCGAGAAAGACCCCTACGCGCTTCCCACGGAACCGTCCCTTCTCAGCCATCCCGCTTCCCCCAGATCCGCACCTCCGGGACGAGTGCGACGCCTGCGTTGGCATGGACCGCCTCCCGGCACCGCTCCATGAGCCGCAGCGCGTCGCCCGAGCTCCCCCGCCCCCGGTTGATCATGAAATTGGCATGCTTCTCCGAGATCGAGAGGTCCCCTTCGCGGGCCCCCTTCATCCCCGCCCTCTCGAGCAGGCGCCCCGCCCCCTCCTTCCCTCCCGGGTTCCGGAAGATGGACCCGAAGGTGCGCTCCCCCCAGGGCTGCGCGGCGCGCCGCTTCTCGTTCAGTTCCTTCATCCGGGTGAACACCCGGTCCGTCGGCGCCGGCTCCATCCGGAATCCGGCCCGGACGACGATTCCCCGGAGGGGGAATCCGGATTCCCGATAGGAGAACCGGATCTCCCGTGCGGCGACGCGGTGCAGCCCCCCCTCGAAGGAGACGATCTCGGCCCACTCGAGGATCTGGGCGATCGACCGCCCGTAGGCCCCGGCGTTCATCGTCAGCCCCCCCCCGACCGTCCCGGGGATCCCGGCGAGCTCCTCCGCGCCGGAGAGGCCGGAGAGCGCGCACAGGACGGCGAGCCGCGGGAGCATCGTCCCCGCCTCGGCGACGACCGAGGCGCCCCCGGAAAAGAGGACCTTCCCCATGTGCCGCTTCAGGCAGAGCACGGTTCCCCGGACCCCCTCGTCCGACACCAGCAGGTTGCTTCCCGCCCCGAGCGCCAGCGGCTCCGCGCCGGACTCCCGCAGCGGCTCCAGGACCGCCTGGACCTCCCGCGAAGACTGGGGGAACATCATCCGGTCGGCGGCCCCGCCGATCCCGACCGTCGTGAACTCCCGCATCCTGGCGCCGAAGACCTCTTCGACCGTTCCCATCGCGCCTCCCGTACGGAACCCGCCCGCCTTTCCCCTAACCGGATAGAACGCGTTCTCCGACTTTCCAGACATCGCCGGCCCCCATGGTCAGAAAGATATCGCCGGGCTGCAGCCGGGAGGCGACGGCTTCCGCCGCCTCCCCGGCCTGCCCGGCGTAGATCACCGCCTTGTGCCCGTGCTCCCGGATCGCGTCCCCGAGGCGCTCCCCCGTGGCGTCGGGAATCGGCTCCTCCCCCGCGGGGTAGACCTCGAACAGGACCAGGAGGTCCGCCTCGTGGAACGCGGAGAGGAAATCGCGGAAGAGCGCCTGCGTCCGGGAGAACCGGTGGGGCTGGAATCCCGCCACGATCCTCCTCCCCGGCCAGACCGATCGCGCGGCGGCCAGCGTGGCGCGGACCTCCGCGGGGTGATGCGCGTAGTCGTCCACCACCGTCACCCCCCCCCGCTCCCCCTTCACCTGGAATCTCCGCAGGACCCCCTGGTAGTCGGCCAGTCCCTCCTGGATCTTTCCGAACGGGATCCCCAGCTCGGAGGCGACCGCGACCGCCGCGAGGGCGTTGCTCATGTTGTGGAGGCCCGGGGCCCGGACCTCGATCTCCCCGAGCCGCTCCCCCCTGCGCTGGACGAGGAAGCGGCTGCTCATCCCGTCCGGAACCGGCTCCTCCGCCCGGTAATCGGCCTGCGCGGAGAACCCGTAGGTGACGAAGGTTTTCGTGACCGACGGGAGGAGTTCCTGGACATTCGGATGGTCGATGCAGAGGACCGCGAACCCGTAGAAGGGAACCCGGTTGATGAAGTGGAGGAAGGTCTCCTTGATCTGCCCGATCCCGGAATAGTAGTCGAGGTGCTCGGGGTCGATGTTCGTCACGACGGCCACGGTCGGGGAGAGCCGGAGGAACGATCCGTCGCTCTCGTCCGCCTCCGCCACGAGGAAATCGCCGGAGCCGAGCTTCGCGTTCGACCCCAGGCTGTTCAGCTTCCCCCCCACCACCGCCGTGGGGTCCCATCCGGCCGCGGCCAGCACCGTCGCCACCATCGAGGTCGTGGTCGTCTTCCCGTGGGTCCCGGCGATCGCGATCCCGTACTTCATCCGCATCAGCTCCGCCAGCATCTCCGCCCGCTGGATCACGGGGATCTTCCGCCGCCGCGCCTCCTCCACCTCCGGGTTCCCCGGCCGGACCGCGGAGGACACCACCACGACATGCCCGTCGTCCGGGACATGGCCGGCCGCGTGCCCGATCCGGATCGTTGCTCCCAGGCTCTCCAGCCGCGCCGTCGTATCGGAGCGGCGCAGGTCCGAGCCGGAGACGAGATACCCGAGGTTCAGCAGCAGCTCGGCGATGCCGCTCATCCCGATCCCGCCGATCCCGACGAAGTGGATCCCGAGCCCCTTCCTATACACGTCCCACCGCCTCCCTCCCCAGCTCGGCCAGGGCCGACCGGAGGATCGCATTCGCAGCCCCGGGGCGGGCGAACCGGGCAGCCTGCTCGCCGGCGCTCCGGAGCCTATCCGGATGCTTCGCCCAGGCGGCCAGCGCCTCCATCACCCGATCGGGGGAAGCCTCTTCCTGCCGCATCCAGACCCCGCCCCCCGACGCGCAGAACTCCTCCGCGTTTTTCTCCTGGTGCCGGTCCGCCGCGAACGGGTAGGGGATCAGGAGGCAGGGCCTGCCGAACAGCGCCGCCTCCGCGACGGAGAGCGCCCCCGCGCGCATCAGGACCGCGTGGCAGCGGGGGAAGATCTCGCCGATCCGTTCCGTGAAGGGGAACGGTTCCACGGGAAGATCCTCCTCTCGCACCGTCCTCTCCGTCCCGTCGAACCCCGAGGCCCCCGTCTGGAGAAGGAACCGCATCTCCCCCCCTTCCCGCTTCACCGTCCGCGCCAGCGCGATCACGAGCTCGTTGATCGCTCTCGCCCCCTGGGACCCCCCGAGGGCGAACAGGGTGAAGGGGCCGCCCGGGAAGCGGCCGCCGCACGTCGAGGCGGCCTCGACGATCTCCCGGCGGACCGGGTTCCCGGTCACGACGGCCTTCCCCGCGGGGAACCGGGCCGCCGATCCCTCGAACCCGGCGTACACCCGCCTCGCCAGCCGTCCGAGCGCCCGGTTCGACCGGCCGGGGACCGCGTTCTGCTCCTGGAGGAACAGAGGGACCCCCGCACCGAAGGCGGCCAGGGAGACCGGCACGGAGGCGTACCCCCCGACCCCGAAGACGAAGTCCGGCCGGCGGCGGCGCAGCACCGACACCGCCGCGCCCAGCCCCCCGATCATCCTCGCCGCCCCGCGCAGCCCTCCGGCTCCTTTCCCCCGGATCTGCCCGGCGGGAACGAAATCGATCTCGAACCCCCGGGCCGGGACCGCCTTCGCCTCCAGCCCCCCCTCCGTCCCGACGAAGGAGACGACGCCGCCGGGACAGAGGGAGAGGAAGGCCTCAGCCAATGCGATCCCCGGGAACACGTGACCGCCGGTCCCGCCGCCTGCGAGGATCATCCTCAGCGACAACCGCTTCCGCTCCTTTCATCGAAATGTTCGTCAGGACCCCGATCACGGCCAGGTGGAGAACCAGGGAGCTCCCCCCGTAGCTCAGGAAGGGGAGCACCATCCCCTTCGGGGGAAGCATCTTCAGCCCCACCATCATGTTCGTCAGCGCCTGGACGCCGATCGTGGTCGACAGCCCCATCGCGAGATATTTCCCGAACGGATCCCGGGCCCGCCGGGCGATCCGGAACCCCACCCAGACCAGCGTGACGAAGCAGGCCCCCACCGCGACCACTCCCGCGAACCCGAGCTCCTCCCCGATCACCGAGAAGATGTAGTCGGTGTGCATCTCGGGCAGGTAAAAGAGCTTCTGCTTCCCCGCGCCGATCCCGGTGCCGAGGAGCCCCCCGTTCGAGAAGGCGATGAGCGACTGGACCACCTGGTATCCCGAGGTCTGCGCCTGGGAGAAGGGGTCGAGAAAGGCGGCCAGCCGGGCCATCCGGTAGGGCTTGGCGGCGATCGCCAGAGCGACCCCGATCGCCCCCGCCGCACCGACGCCCGCCAGAAGCTTCCACGGGAACCCCGCGATGAACAGGACCGCCAGGAAGGAGACGGCGATCACGACCGCCATCCCGAAATCCGGCTCCTTGAGAATCAGCGCCACGGGGATCCCCATCACCCCGAGCATCGGCAGGAAGACGCGCCATCCCTCCCGGGGGTTCTCCCCCTTCCGGTCGATCGCGTAGGCCGCGTAGGCGATCAGCGCGAACTTCGCGAGCTCGGAGGGCTGGAAGGTGAAGGCCCGGGCGTTGATCCAGCGGGAGGCCCCGTTCGCCACATGCCGGATTCCCGGGACGAACACCAGGACGAGGAGGACGAAGGTGACCCCCAGGATCGGCCAGATCCGCCGGCGGTAGAGGTCGTAGTCGATCCGGGAGAGGAACAGGGCGAGGGAGCCCCCCATCACGAGGAAGAGGATCTGCCGCTTGAAGTAGTGGGCCGCGTCGTAACCGAGCTTCGCGTTGGCGCCGGCGGTGACCGAGGAGGCGCTGTACACCATCACCGCGCCAAGGCCGGCCAGAATGGCGGTGCACAGCGTCAGGACCAGGTTCTCGTGCCGCCTCCCGAGGTTCATTCCGGAAGCCCCCTCACCGCCTCGCGGAACGCCTCGCCGCGCTCCTCGAAGTCGCGGAACATGTCGAAGCTCGAGCAGGCCGGCGACAGGATCACGACGTCCCCCGCCCGGGCCCGCGCGGCGGCCTCCCGCACCGCCTCCTCCATGGAGGCGGCCCCGTGGACCGGCACGGCCCCGGCGATCTCCCGCTCCATCCTCGCCCGCGCCTCGCCGATCAGGATCGCCGCTCTCGCCTTGCGGGCCAGCGGCTCCCGGAGGGGGCGGAAATCGACCCCCTTGTCCTTCCCCCCCGCGATGAGCACGACCGGCTCCGCAAACCCCTCGAGGCACTTGAGCACCGCTCCCACGTTCGTCCCCTTGGAATCGTTCACGTAGGAAACCTCCCGCACCTTCCGGACGAACTCCACACGGTGGGGCAGGCCGGGAAAGGCCTCCAGGCTCTCCCGCACGGCGTCGGGAGGGACCCCCATGGAGCGGGCGGCCGCTACCGCCGCCAGGGCGTTCTCCAGGTTCTGCAGCCCCCGGATCCTCAACAGGGAGCGGGGATACCGCTCCTCGACGGTCCCGTCTCGGAAGAGGATCTCCTCCCCGCTTACGAAGGCGCCCCGATCGAGGGGCCGGGAGAGGGACACCAGGAGCTTTTCCGCGCGCACCTGCGCGGCGCGAGCCGAGACTTCCGGGTCGTCCCCGTTCAGGACGGCGATGTCTCCTGACCCCTGGTTCCGGAAGATCTCCATCTTCGCCCCGGCGTAGGAGGCGAAATCCGGATAGCGGTCCCGGTGGTCCTCGGTGAGGTTCAGCAGGACCGCCACCTTCGGGCGGAAACTCTCGATCGACTCCAGCTGGAAGCTCGACGCCTCGACGACAGCCCAGTCCATCTCCTCCCCGGCCGCCGCGACGAAGGGGACACCCAGGTTCCCCCCGACGAAGACGCGGGGGAAGGCGCGCGCCGCCATCTCTCCCAGGAGGGTGGTTACCGTGGACTTCCCGTTCGTTCCGGTGACGGCGGCCACCTTCCCGCGGAAGAGGCGGTACCCCAGCTCCAGCTCCCCCCAGACCGGTGCCCCGGCCCGGCGGAGGGCCTCCAGCGGAAGCTTGTCCCGGGGGACCCCCGGAGACAGGACGACCAGATCGGCCCCCTGCGCGGCCTTCCCGGACATCCTTCCGTGGAGGAAGGCGACCTGGGGGGGGATAGCCTGCCGGAGAGTCTTCTCCACCGCCTCCTTCGGCCGCTCGTCCAGGAGGGTGACGTGCGCCCCCTCCCCGTACAGCCGCAGCGCGGACAAGAATCCCGACCGGCCCGCCCCCACCACGAAGACATGTCTTTCCCGGAACGATTCCATCTCACCGGATCTTCAGCGTGCTGATCGCCAGCAGCGCGAGGATGATGGAGATGATCCAGAACCGGACGATGATCTTCGGCTCCGCCCACCCCTTGAGCTCGAAATGGTGGTGGACCGGGGCCATCCGGAAGATCCGCTTCCGGGTGGTCTTGTAGGAGAAGACCTGGAAGATCACCGAGAGCGCCTCGATCACGAAGACTCCCCCGACCAGCAGGAGCAGGATCTCGTGCTTCACCATCACCGCCACGACTCCCAGCGCCGCCCCGATGGAGAGGGAGCCGGTGTCCCCCATGAAGACCTGGGCGGGGTAGGTGTTGTACCAGAGGAAGCCGATGCCGGCCCCGGCCATCGCGCCGCAGAAGATGGTGAGCTCCCCCGCCCCCGGAACATAGAGGATCTGGAGGTAGTTCGCGATCTTGACGTGGCCGGTGAGGTAGGCGAAGAGCATGTAGGTGCCCGCGGCGACGATCGAAGGGCCGATCGCCAGCCCGTCCAGCCCGTCGGTCAGGTTCACGGCGTTCGAGGCCCCCACGATCACGAGGATGATGAAGGGGATGTAAAAGACCCCCAGACTCGGATTGAGCCGCTTGAAGAAGGGGATCCCCACCCGGTCGTTGATCCCGATGTCCATGTAGATGAGAACGGCCGCCACCCCCGCCAGGAGGATCTGGAGGAGGAACTTCCACCGTGCGCTCAAGCCCTTCGAATCCTTCCGGATCACCTTCTTGTAGTCGTCGAGAAAGCCGACGGCGCCGAATCCGACGGTCACGAACACCGCGATCCAGATGTAGGAGTTCGTGAGGTTCGCCCAGAGCAGCGTCGGGATGACGACCGCCAGGACGATCAGCAGACCCCCCATGGTGGGGGTCCCTTCCTTGGTCAGGTGACTCTCGGGACCGTCCCGGCGGATCGCCTGGCCGATCTGGTGGGAGCCGAGCTCCCGGATCAGCCAGGGGCCGAGGATGAAGCACAGGAGGAGCGCCGTGATCGAGGCGTAGATCGTGCGGAACGTGATGTAGCGGAACACGTTGAAGAAGGAGTAGTCCACGTGCAGCGGATAGAGGAGATGGTACAGCATGCCGTTATGCCCGCTCCTGTCGGATCTGTTCCGCGATCTCGTCGAGCTTCATCCCGCGGGAGGCCTTGACCAGGACGAGGTCCCCCTCGCGGACCGCTTCCGACACCGCGGCGCGCAGCAGCGCCCGGTCGGCCTCGTGCCTCACCCGGCCCGGGTCCATCCCCCCCTCGAGCGCTCCGCGCGCGATCGACTCCCCGCCTTCCCCATGGGTGATCAGCAGGTCCACCTCCGCCGCCGCGAGCAGGTGGCCGATCCGGAAGTGGGAGGCGGGAGAGCTCTCCCCCAGTTCCAGCATGGTCCCCAGCACCGCGACGACCCGTCGCGACCGGCGCAGCGCCCGGAGGCTCCGGATCGCCGCCTCCATGGAGGCGGGATTCGCGTTGTAGGAATCGTCGAGCAGCAGCCCCCCGCCCCGCAGCGGACGCGCCTGGAAACGGCCGCGCTCCGGCGCGACCGACGCGAAGCCGTTCTCCATCTCCGGGGGGCGCATCCCGAGCGTGTAGGCGGCCGCCGAGGCGGCCAGCGCGTTCGTCAGGTTGTGCTCCCCCGTCACCGGGATCTCCGAGCGGAACTCCCCGGAAGGGGTCCGCACGGCGATCCGCATCCCGCTGTCGTCCAGGGACAGGATCCGGCCGGAGAATTCGCTGAGGGCGACCCCGTAGTAGACCTTCGCCGCCTTGCTGCGTCCCGCCTCCCGGACCACCCGCAGGTCGGCCGCGTTCACGACCGCGGTGCCGGATTCCCCCAGGGCGCGGTAGAGGTCTCCCTTCTCCCGCGCGACCCCCTCCAGGGTCCGAAGCCCCTCGAGGTGGGCCGGGCCGATGTTCGTGACGATCCCGACGTCGGGCTCCGCTACCTCCGAGAGCCTCCCGATCTCCCCCGGCCGGTTCGTCCCCATCTCCATCACGGCGACCTCGTGCTCCGCGGACAGGGTCAGCAGGGCGAGCGGCATCCCGATCAGGTTGTTCCGGTTACCGGGGTTGCGCAGGACCCTCTTCCCGCGAGACAGGAGCGCGGCCAGCATCTCCTTGGTCGAGGTCTTCCCGGAGCTTCCGGTGATCCCCACGAGCGGGATCTCCCGGTAGCGCATCCGGTGGGCCTTCGCGAGATCCCCGAGCGCCTCCACCGGATTCCGGACGACGAACACCGGCTTCTCCGCGAGCAGGGAGGGAGGGATCTTTCCCGCCCCCTCCTCCGGGACGACCGCCGCGAGCGCCCCCTTTCCGAAGGCCTCCTCCACGAAATCCGTTCCGTCCACCCGGCTCCCGGGAATCGCGACGAACAGCGAGCCGCGTTCGACCTCGCGGCTGTCGGTCGTGACCGGGCCGATGGGGGTGCGGGGAGGAAAGGGCCCGCTCCCGCGGAGGGGATGGAGGATCCCGATCACCTCCTCGAGGGTGATCCTACCCGCCACTGGCCAGGACCGCCCTGACGGCCTCCCGGTCGTCGAACGGCAGGCATCGGTCCCCGATGATCTGGACATGTTCGTGTCCTTTCCCGGCGATCACGACCGTGTCCCCCGGACGCGCGATGTCCAGGGCGCGTCGGATCGCCGATTTCCTGTCCGGAATGATCTCGTACGTTCCCCTGTCCCCCGGGCCGCCGCCGCCCGCCGGGACGAACCCTTCCGCGGCGACCCCCGGAACGATCTCCCCGATGATCGCCTCCGGATCCTCGTCCCTCGGGTTGTCCGAGGTGACGATGACCACGTCCGACCGGCGGGCCGCCGCCCGCCCCATTTCCGGCCGTTTCGTCCGGTCCCGGTTCCCCCCGCACCCGAAGACGGCGATCAGGCGGTCCGCGGAAATCTCCCGAAGGCCGGCCAGCACCTGGTCGAGCCCGTCGGGGGTGTGGGCGTAATCCACGAAGATGTGGATCCCGCGCCCGTTCGGGATCCCCTCCACCCTGCCGGGAACTCCCGGGAGCCGCTTTACCCCTTCCGCGACCGCCTCCCCGCGGATGCCGAGCAGGATCGCCCCGCAGACGGCGGCCATGACGTTCGAGACGTTGTGCGGTCCGATCAGGTTCGACTCGAGCGCGAGGGAGCCGCCCGGGGTGGCGAGGGTCATCCGCGTGCCCTCCCGGGTCATTTCGACCGACTCCGGGCGGACCGCCCACTCTTCCGAGATCCCGTAGGTGAGCGCTTGCGGGAACTCCCGCGCCAGGCGTCTCCCGTAGGCATCCCCCGCGTTCACCGCCATCCGGGCGCCCTTCCCCCCGGCGGGGAGGAACTCCCGGAAGAAACGCGCCTTGGCCAGGAAATAGGATTCCATGTCCCCGTGGAAATCGAGGTGGTCGTGGGAGAGGTTCGTGAACAGTCCCGCGTCGAAGCGCACCCCCTCGATCCGGCCCTGCACCGTGCTGTGGGAGGAAACCTCCATCGCGACGTGGGTCGCCCCCTTCGCCAGTCCCTCGGCCATCACCTCCTGGAGCTCGTGGGGGAAGGGGGTCGTCAGCCCCGTGCGCAGCGCCCGGCCGTTCAGCCGGTAGTCGATCGACCCGATGACGACCGCCCGGAACCCCGCCGCCGCGAGGATCGACTCGAGCAGATAGGTGACGGTGGTCTTCCCGTTCGTCCCGGTGACCCCGACCACCGCGAGCTTCGAGGAAGGATCTCCGTGGAAGGCGGCCGCGACGGCCGGAAGCGCGGAGGCGGTGGAGGGTACGCGCACGCAGGGAAGGAGCGGGGAGGCCGCTTCCTTCTCCACCAGGGCGGCGGCGGCCCCGGACCGGGCCGCGGCCGCGAGGAAGTCGTGCCCGTCCGTCCGGGCGCCGCGCAGGGCGACGAACAGGTCCCCCCGCCGGACGGTCCGGGAGTCGACGGAGATGCCGCCGATCGCGAGGTCTCCCAGCACGCCGTCGAGCTGCGCGATCCCCCGGACGATCTCTCCGAGCCGCTTCCCCACGCTCAATCCCCTCCGAACTGCACGGTGCATTCCGAGCCGGGGACCAGGACCTCCCCCGGCCGGGGCGACTGGCTCCTCGCCACCCCCGATCCCTCCATCCGAAGCCTCACCGAGTAGCGCCCCATGACGTCGACCACCCGGCCCATGCTCAGCCCCCGGAGGTCCGGCATGACCAGCGCCGCGTCCGCCGTCCTCGTCGACACGGGGGTCCTCCGCGCCGACGGAGCCTCCTGCGCCGCCCTCTCCGTCGTGTCCGCCTTCGCGACGGTCCCGTGGACCGTCTCCGTGGGGGTGATCCCCAGGTAGTAGGCGGTCTTCACCGCGATCTGGTTGAAGGCGGGCGCCGCGACCACGCCGCCGTACACCTCGCCCTTCGGCTCGTCGATCACCACCAGGATCAGGAGCTCGGGGTCCTGCAGCGGGAGAAACCCGATGAACGAGGAGATCCGCTTGGTCGGGGAATACTTTCCCGTCCCCACCTCGACCTTCTGCGCCGTCCCGGTCTTCCCTCCCACGAGGAACCCCTTGATCCGGGCCTGCGCTCCCGTGCCGTCCTCCTGGACCACCTTCCCGAGGATCTCGCGCATCTGCGCAGAAGTCTTCGGGGAAACGGTCCGCCGCAGCTCGCGGGGCTCCCCTCGGTACACGACCTTCCCCTCCGGGTCGAGGATCTCGCGAACGAGGTACGGCTTCATCATCCTCCCCCCGTTGACCACGGAGGCCATGGCGGAGGCCAGCTGCAGCGGGGTCACGGCGATCCCCTGCCCGAAGGAGACGGTCGCATTCCGGATCCGGGTGAACCCCTCTTCCGGGGGAACCAGCCCCGGAACCTCTCCCTTGAGCTCGATTCCCGTCCTCGTGCCGAACCCGAACGCCCGGATCATGCCGTAGAACCGGCCCGAGTCCATCCGTTCGGCGATCTTGACCACCCCGATGTTGCTCGAGAACTTGAGCACCTCGGGCACAGTGAGCAGGCCGTGGCGATGGGTGTCGTGGATCACCCTCCCGGCGACCCGATAGGCCCCGTTTTCACAGTGGATCCGGTCCCGCACGTCGACCGCCCCCAGCTCGAGGGCGGAGGCCAGCGTGAAGACCTTGAAGGTGGACCCCGGCTCCATCACGTCGGTGATCGCCCGGTTCTTCCGGGTTTCCGGCGGCGATCCCGAGATCGCGTTCGGATTGAAGGAGGGGACCGTGGCCATCGCCAGGATCTCCCCCGTCCGGGGGGACAGGACCAGGGCCGTTCCTCCCTTCGCGCCGTACCGCTTCACCGTCCCGAGGAGCTCGCTCTGCACCACGTGCTGGATGTTCCGGTCGATCGTGAGGGAAACGGAGTTCCCCGCCGAGTTCGTCTCGACCTGGGTGTCCGCCGGAACGATGATCCTCCCGAGGGCGTCCCGTTCGCAGACGAGGAACCCCCGCTCCCCCCGCAGGGAGTTGTCCAGCGCCAGCTCCACCCCCTCGATGCCGACGCTGTCGACATCCGTGAATCCGAGCAGGGAGGCCGCGAGCTCCCGGTTCGGGTAGAAGCGGCGGGGCTCCTCCACCGTCCCGATGCCGGTGTCTCCGCCCTTCACCCCGAGCGCCTCCCGCACCTTCACGACGGCCTCGTCGGCCACCGAGGTCGGGATCTGGCGGCTCACCCACACGAAGCTCTTGTCCGAGGCGAGAAGCTTCCGGAGCTCGGCGGGTGGGCGGGAGAGCCGTCGGGAGAGGACCTCGGCGGCTCTCCCGGGGGAGGAGAGTTTTGCGGGCTGGACAAAGATCGACTTCGTGGGGAGGCTGACCGCCAGTTCGTTCCCCGTGCGGTCGAGGATCGCCCCGCGCTTCGGAAACAGCGGGATCTTCACGCCGTATTGCTGGGCGCCCCGATCCCGGATACCGCGCATTCCCAGCACCTGGATATGGAACGCCCGGAGGACGATCAGCAGGTAGACGACCGCCAGCCCGCCGAGGATGATCCGGGCGCGGCCGTTCATCTCACCCGGAGGATCCTCTCGGTTTTCGGGTCCACCATCCCCAGCCGGTTCCGGGCGATATCCTCGATCCTGGCGGGGCTCCGAAGCGTGAGTTGCTCGGTCTTCAGCAGCATCCGCTCCTGCTCCAGCCCCCTTCGCTCCTCGACCGCGCGGGAGGTCGTGTACCCGATCCGGTAGTACCGGCCGGACATCCAGACGTTGAACAGGGCGACCGCCAGAAACAGGACGCCGAGCACCAGAAAGATCCCCCGGCGTGGAACCGACGGGAAGACGGGGGGCTCGCGGCGGATCTCTGTGATCATCCCCCCCCCGCCTCCGACCAGGATTCGACTCATGTGCGCTCCTCCTCTCCGATTCTCCGGGCCGCCCGAAGCTTCGCGCTCGCGGCCCGTGGATTCCGTCCGATCTCCTCCTCCCCGGGGACGACCGGCTTCCGGGTCGACACGGCCAGCGGGGCCGCGCTTCCCGTCGACATCGTCCGGAAGGTCCTCTTCACCAGGCGGTCCTCCAGCGAATGAAAACTGATCACCGCCACCCTCCCTCCCGGCGCCAGGCACGGCACGAACCGGTCGAGGAACAGCGACAGCGACTCCAGTTCGTGGTTCACCGCGATCCGCAGCGCCTGGAACACCCGCGTGGCGGGGTGGATCTTCCTCGGCCACGCCTTCCTCGGCACTACCGAGAGGACCAGTTCCGCCAGCTGGGAGGTCCTCTCCAGCGGCTCCCTGCGTCGGCGGGCCACGATCGCCCGGGCGATCCGGCGGGAGAAGCGCTCCTCCCCGAACCGGAAAAAGATCTCCGCGAGCTCCTTCTCCCCCGCCCGGCGGAGGATCTCCCGGGCATCCGCCCCGCGGCTCCCCGGGTCCCGGCGCATGTCGAGCGGGCCGTCCCCCCGGAAGGAGAACCCCCGCGACGGGTCGTCCAGCTGCTGGGAGGAGATCCCCAGGTCGAGCAGAATCCCGTCGAACCTCTTTCCTCCCGCCTCCTCCACCAGCCGCCCGAGGTCGGAAAAATCGGCCTGCACCGGACGGACCCAGGGGAAATCCCGGAGACGGTCCGCGGCCATCCGCAGCATCGCGGGGTCGGCATCCGCGCAGACCACGCGTCCGGCGGGCCCCACCCTCGCGGCGATCTCCGCCGCATGCCCGCCGGCCCCGACCGTCCCGTCCAGAAAGGTCTCCCCGGGAGCGGGGGCCAGCCATTCCAAAGTCTCCTGTAAAAGAACGGGCACGTGGCCGTCCGCCACGCGCTATATCCCCAGCGCGTCGATCTCCCGGGCCAGCTCGGGATCCTCGATTCCTTCCTTCTCGAACCTGCCCACCTCCACGTTCCACCTCTCCCGGTCCCAGATCTCGAACCGGTTCGGCATCCCGATGATCACGACGTCCCGCTCGAGGTTCGCGTAGCCGCGCAACGAGGGAGGGATCAGGATCCGGCCCTGCTTGTCGGGCGCGACCTCGACGGCCCCGCCCACGAAGAACCGCACGAAGGCGTTCTTCTTCCGGTTGACGCTCGACACGTTGGCGGCAAGCTTCTGCTCGATCCTCTCCCAATCCCCCGCCGGGTAGGCGAAAAGGCAGTTCTCGTTGTTGGTGATCACGACGGTTTGCTGGCCGGATTCGGTGAGCTGGTCCCGGAACCGGGAAGGGATGTTCACCCTTCCCTTGGGGTCGATGGTGTATTCGAACCGTCCCCGGAAGATCATAGTGGCCGCTTAACCCACCTTTCCCCACAATTACCCACTACCGGCCATTCTATAGCACACCCGAGGTCTGTCAAGAACTTTATGGGGATCGGCGGTGTCCTTGCGGGGCGGAAACCAAAAACCGTTCTACCGGACCTGAAAGAGCCGATTCCACGGAAAAACAGGCTGAGGAGGCCGTAAGCCGGGTTCTGTGCGCGGCGTAAACCGCCGCGGCCGACCATTTCTCTACGGCGCGCGTCTCCGCGCGCCTCCAGCGACCTTGACCCGAGGGCTTCGGGCGGGCCGCCCTTCCCCCGGCGGTTTTCACCGCCGGGATCGCCCTCCTATTCGGTCTTGCTCCGGGTGGGGCTTGCATTGCCGTGCCGGTCGCCCGGCACGCGGTGAGCTCTTACCTCGCCATTTCACCCTTACCCTCCTTCGCGATGGCTCTCGCCATCGCTTCGGAGGGCGGTATCTTTTCTGTGGCGCTGTCCTCGGGGTCGCCCCCACCGGGAATTACCCGGCACCCTGCCCTGCGGAGCCCGGACTTTCCTCCCGCCCCCCGTCGCCTAGGCGAAGGGGGGCCGGCGGCCGACTGGCCTCCTCAGACCTTCTGGAAATGAGCGTCGATGGCGCGGTTCGCGAGCAGGTCGGCCTCCTCGTTCCCGTCGCGCCCTACATGCAGTATACGCGCGGAAGGAAACCGCCGCAAACGGTGGATCGCCTCGAGGTGGAGGGGGCGCAGCCCCTCGGACTTGACCCGGTACTCCCCGTTGATCTGGCGCACGAGAAGTTCGGAGTCCGAGAAGACCGTCACGGAGGAGGGGGCGAGCGTTTCGGCTTTCTCCAGCGCGAGCAGGAGCGCGCGGTACTCGGCCACGTTGTTCGTGGTCTCCCCGAGATACTCGGAGATCTCGATCCGGTCCCGGGTTCCGTCCGCCTCGATCACCGCTCCCGCTCCGGCGGGCCCCGGGTTCCCCCGGCTCGCCCCGTCGGTCCGCAGGGTGAGCGCCTTCCCCTTCATCCTTCCGCCGGCGAAGCGGCGTTCCCCTCGTAGTAGAGGATCCGGTTGCAATTCGGGCAGGAGTGGATCCGGTCGTCCCGCTGGAGAAGGTTGAAGAGCTGGGGAGCGATGTTCATGTGGCACCCGGTGCAGGACTGGTTCCGGGCGGGCACGATCGCGATTCCGTCCCGGCGCTCGAAGATCATCTCGAAGCGGCGGGCGAGGTTCGCTTCGATCCGGGAGGCGACCTCGGTTTTCTTGGCGAGAAGGGACAAGATGTCCTTGTCGAACTTCGCCATCCTCGCCTCGATGTCCACCATCCGCTCCCGGTAGCGCCCCCCGACCTCCTCCACCTCGGCCTTGAGGTCCGAAAGGCGCTTCTCCAGCTCCTCGTAGCGGGACAGGATCGCGAGGAACTCCTCCTCCCGGGAGTGGTTCGCCCGCTTGGTCGCCTCGACCTCCTTGAGCATCGCGTAGTATTCCTTGTTCGTCTTGATCGACATCAGCTTCGCCTTGGCCTTCTCGACCTTGTCCCGCTCCTCCTCGATCTCCCGTTCCTTCTCCCGCCTCTCCTTCTGGACCTGCTCGAACTCCTGCCGGGTCGTCAGGAACTTCGCCTCCCGCTCATCGAAGAGGCTCTTCAGGTCCGCCACCTCGAGCGGGACCTTCTGCTTCTCCGTTTCCACGATCCTGGCCCTGCTCAGGATCTGCTGCAGATCGATCAGCACTTTCACCTGCTCCATCAATGCCGTTTTCCTCCCCTGCTTCCTCCCGGCCGCCAGGGCCGAAGGGGTTCGTCCTCCATGAGCACCTGCACCGCGATCCGTTTGCCGAACCGTGCGACGATCGTCCTCCGGAACTCCGGCAGGATCCATTTCTCCCCCGATCCGTGCCCGATATCCGCCACCGGCATGTTCCCGGCCGCCGCCTCCAGCGCCGAGTGGTACTTCACGTCCGCGGTCACGAAGAGGTCGGCCCCGGATGCACGCGCCGCCTCCGCGAACTCCGACCCGCTGCCGGCCACGAGCGCGATCCGGCGCACCGATTTCCGGGCCGGGCCGGCGATCTTGATCCAGGAGGGGCGCACCGCACGGTGGATCTCCTCCAGCACCCGTTCCAGCGGCGCCGCTTTCCCGCGCTCACCGACCGCCCCGACGCCGCCCCCGAATGCGCCTCCCCGCAGGGAGATGACGTCGATCGCCGGCTCCTCGTAGGGATGCACCGACCGGATCGCCTGCAGCACGGCCGGCACCAGCGACCCCGCCACGACCGATTCGAGACGGACTTCCTCCACACGCTCCTCGACGCCGGGCTTCCCCACGTATGGGGTCGCTCCCTCCGCGGGCAGGAAGGTTCCGGTCCCGATGGTGCGGAACGAGCAGCGGGTGTAGGCGCCGATCCTTCCCCCTCCCGCCGCGGAGAGCGCCGCGAGCACCGCATCCGCCTGTGCGGGCGGAACGAACACCGCCACCTTGCATGCGTCGGAAGGCTCTCCCGGGATGAGCGGCCGGATCTTCCGGAGGCCGATCCGGCGCGCGAGGGCATGGGAAACCCCCTCCGGCGCGACATCCGCGTTCGTATGTGCGGAGATGACCGCGACCCCCATCGAGAGGAGATGAAAGGCGGCGGAGGAATCGGGCCGGTCCGGCCGGATCGCCTTGAGGGGAGAGAGAATCACCGGGTGATGCGTCACGAGGAGGTCGGTCTTCCTGCGGCGGCACTCCGCGACCGCCGCGGGGGTCGCGTCCAGCGCGACCAGGACCCTTTTCACCGGGGCCTCCGGGTCTCCCAGGAGAATCCCGACGTTGTCCCAGTCGGCCCGGTGGGCGAAGGGATACCGGTCGTCGAGCGCCTGTCCGACCTCCCGCACGATGGGGACGGAGCCGGTCCGGGTGCCCTTCGCGGCCGTCACGCCGCTTCCTCTGCGTCTTCAGCCCGCATGATCGCACGATGGTGGGCCCACCTGGCCTCGAACCAGGGACCGACCGGTTATGAGCCGGTGGCTCTGACCAACTGAGCTATGGGCCCGTGAAGCTGCATCTCGACGTAACACTAAAGTATCTCCCGGGGGTTTCCCCCCTGTCAATCCTCCGGAGGACCCTCCGCGCGCTGGCCGCCTCTCCTACTCCATGAAGGTCCGGAGCCGCTTGCTCCGGCTCGGGTGACGGAGCTTCCGGAGCGCTTTCGCCTCGATCTGGCGGATCCGCTCCCGGGTCACCTCGAAATCCTGCCCCACCTCCTCGAGCGTGTGGTCCGACTTCTCCCCGATCCCGAAGCGCATCCGGAGGACCCGTTCCTCCCGCGGGGTGAGCGTCCCCAGCACCTTCTTGACCTGGTCGGCCAGGTCGATGTTGATGACCGACTCCACGGGAGAGGCCGTGTTCTTGTCCTCGATGAAATCCCCGAGGTGGCTGTCCTCCTCCTCCCCGATGGGCGTTTCCAGGGAAATCGGCTCCTTCGCGATCTTGAGCACCTTGCGGACCTTCTCGAGGGGGATGTCCATCCGCTCCGCGATCTCCTCCGGGGCCGGTTCCCGCCCCAGCTCCTGCACGAGGTACCGGGAGGTGCGGATCAGTTTGTTGATCGTCTCGATCATGTGGACGGGAATGCGGATCGTCCGGGCCTGGTCGGCGATCGCCCGGGTGATCGCCTGGCGGATCCACCAGGTCGCGTAGGTCGAGAACTTGTACCCCCGCCGGTACTCGAACTTGTCGACCGCCTTCATCAGGCCGATGTTCCCTTCCTGGATGAGGTCGAGGAACTGGAGCCCCCGGTTCGTGTACTTCTTCGCGATCGAAACGACCAGCCGGAGGTTCGCCTCGACCAGTTCCCGCTTCGCTTCCCGGACCTTCCGCTCCCCCCGCTCGATCGACCGCAGGGTTTGCTTGAGCTCCGCCGCCCCCAGGCCCGCCTCCCGCTCCACCTTCCGGATCCCGCTCCGGGCCTCGCGGATGATCCCCTCCATCGCGAGGAGCCGGTCCTTGGCGACGTGATGCCGCATCGCGGCCTTCGCGAGCTTCTTCTTGCTCCCCTTCACATCCCAAAGGAGCCGCAGGAGGTCCTTCTCCTCGAGCCGCGTCTTCCCGCAGCAGTCGCGGATCCGGTACTCCGCCTCCTCGATCGCGTCGGCGAACCGGCGGATCTTGTCGCCGATCGCCTCGATCTGCCGCTCCTTCAGATGGATCTCCTGGATCAGCTTCTCGACCCGCACATACTGCGCGGCGGCCTTTTTCCTGAGGGAGTCCCGTTCCTTCTCGGGCAGCCGGGCCTTTTTGAGCCGCTCCTCCGCGGCCGCGGCCGCCTCCATCGTCTTCCGGATCCGGCCGATGATCCGCTGGACCTTCTCCAGCGCCTGGAGCTCCTCCTCCTCGGTGGAATCCTCGTCCAGGTCCCTGATGACGTCCCGGACCTGCACCTCCCCGGACTTCAGCTTCGATCCGATCTCGATCAGGTCGTTCAGCGCGATGGGGCAGCTTTTCACCGCCGCCACGATCTCGTGCTCCCCGTCCTCGATCCGCTTCGCCAGGGTGACCTCCCCCTCCCGGTTCAGCAGGGGGATCGCGCCCATCTCCTTGAGGTAGAGGCGCACCGGGTCGTTCGCCTTGATCCCGGACGAGTAGTCGACCTCCTCCTCCTCCTCTTCCTCGGAGGCCTCCTCCTGCGTCTCCTCCTCGTCGCCGACCATCTGGTTTCCGCCGACGACGGGAACCTTCTGGGAGGCGTCGACGACCTCGATCGCGTGCTCCCCGAAGATCTCCATCACGTCGTCGATCTGGTCGCCCGTCAGGACGTCGGGAGGAAGTACGCTGTTCAGCTCGTCATAGGTGACGAACCCCTGGGCGCGGCCCTTTTCCAGCAGTTCGTCGATGCCCTCCAGTTTCCCCTTCCGGATCATTCCGCATCACCTCGTCCGCGCGTTCTGCGCTCCAGCGTCAGCCGTTCCAGCTCGTTCCTGACGTTCACCATGCGGGAAAAGAGGTCCCGGGCCCTCTCCTCCCCCGCCACCCCGATCTCCTTCTTCAACCGGTCGAGCTCCCGCCGCGCCTTCCGGATGCGCAGTCCCGACACCACGTCGGGGTAGGTACGGCGGAGCTCCTCCCCGGAAAGGTCCTCCTGCAGGAGCCGCCCGGTAAGCCTGTTGCGGACCCCGTCCCGGGTTTCCCCGTCCAGCAGGTCCCGCAGGTCGGCCTCCTCCCCCGTTCCGATCTTTTCGCAGAGCCGGGACACCGCCTCCCGGACCTCCTCCCCCTCCAGCAGATCCTCGACGCCGTCCCGGCGGACCTCGGCCGCGAGCGTCGGATCCCGGAACAGGAGACCGAGCAGCAGGTCCTCCTCCGGCCTGGAGGCGTCCCCCCTCGGGGGCGCCGGGGGAGGCGGGGGATCCCTTTTCCCTTTCCTGCTCCCCTCCACCCGCTGGAGGATCGTCTCCTCGGGGAGGCCGGACGCCATCGCCATCCGCTGCACGTAGAGGCGATGCTCCGCGGCGTCGGTCACCCACGGGAGGTAGGTCCCCATGAGCTTCAGGTAGGCCAGCTTCCCGGCGATCTGTGCGAGGTCGTATTTCCTCGCTGCCGACCGCTCGATGTATTCCATGAGCGGAACCGCCCGCCCGATCTTCTCGGCCAGCTCCGTCCCGCGGGATTCCTTCGCCCAGTCGTCGGGATCCATCCCCTTGGGGGGGAACAGCACCATCGGGCTGACTCCCGCCGCGTAGAGCGGGGCTCCCGACCGGACGGCCGACCGCTTCCCGGCCACATCCCCGTCGAACAACAGGATGACTCCTTCCGACGACCGCTTCAGGAGCCTGGCGTGGTGTTCCGTCAGCGAGGTGCCGCAGGTCGCGACCACGTTCCGGATCCCCTTCTGCCACAGGGCGATCAGGTCCATGTATCCTTCCACGACGACGACCGTTCCCTCCTTTCGGATCGCCGGCATCGCCTGGTAGAGGCCGTAGAGCAGGGCGCTTTTCCGGTAGACCGGCGACTCGGGGGAGTTCAGGTACTTGGGGACCGCGTCGTCGACCGCCCTCGCCCCGAAGCCGCAGATGCGCCCGCGGGAGTCGGCCACCGGGAAGATCACCCGCCCGCGGAACCGCTCCCCGTATCCTCCCCGCTCCCGTGGGATCAACAGCCCCGCCTGGGCCGCCTTCGCGGGGTCCACGCCCGACGCCGAGAGCGCCCGGAGCAACTCGTCCCCGGAACCGCCGTACCCGACGGAGAACTCCTGCTCCGCCTCGGGGGTCACGCCCCGCCTCCGCAGGAAGCTCCTGGCCGCCTCCGCCCCCCGGGAGGAGCCCAGGAATTTCCGGAACGACTCGGCGGCCGCCCGGAGGATCTCGTGCAGGTCCTCCCGGGGCCGGGAAGGTCCCTGCCCCCGCTCGTACCGGACCTGGATCCCGTACCGGGACCCGAGATCTTCGACCGCCTCGGCGAACGAAAGGTTTCGGACCTTCATCAGATAGTGGAAAACGGACCCTCCTTCCCCGCAGCCGAAGCAGTGGAAGATCTGCTTGGACGGGTGGACGAAAAAGGACGGGGTCTTCTCCCGGTGGAACGGGCAAAGGCCTCGAAAACTGGCGCCGCTGCGCGAGAGGGGAACGGTCTCGGAAACCACCTCGACGATGTCCGCCCTGTCCCGGATCTCGCGGAGCGTGCTGTCGGTGATGCGTCCTGCCACGATTTCACCCGACCTCGCTCCCGGGAAACGGACGAAAAAATCCCGGGCGCCCCCGGCGCCTGGGATCTCCGCTTCCGGTATCCCGCTACCCGGCCAGCAGACGATGGACAATCTCGCGGACGGCCTTGCCGTCGGCCCGTCCCGCCACCTTCGGCATCAGTTCCTTCATGACGCGGCCCAGGTCGCCCGGACCCTTGGCTTCGGCCGCCCGGATGGCTTCCCCGGCGAGCGCTTCGATCTCCGACGTGGAGAGCGCCTCGGGCAGGTATCGCTCGAGCACGGTGATCTCCTGCGCTTCCTTCTCGGCCAGCTCGGGCCGGTTCCCCCGCCGGTACAGGTCGATGGCCTCCCGGCGCTGCTTCACCAGTGTCCCGAGCAGCCGGAGGACCGCGTCGTCCGCGAGCTCCCCGCGGGCCTCGATTTCGCCGTTCTGGATGGCGGCAACCGCCATCCGCAAAGCAGAAAGGGCCAAGGAGTCCCGCTCCTTGGCCGCCTTCTGCATGTCCTGCCGTATCCGTTCCCTCAGGTCCATCCGCTACCGGCTCATCTTCTTCATTTTCTTCAGCGCTCGTTTCCTGGCCGCGAGTGCCTTCTTCTTCCGCTTCACGCTCGGCTTTTCGTAGTGCTCGCGCTTGCGGATCTCCGACAGGATCCCGGCCTTTTCGCACTGCTTCTTGAACCGCTTCAGCACACTCTCAAAGGGCTCCTCTTCCTTCACCCGGACGCCCGGCATTCCAGATCACCCCTTCCTGGGTCGACATTTAGCCTAAAACTACAATATATTACGCAAGTATCCCGATTTGTCAAGGAAAGAAGAGGCTCCCCCTCTCAGCCCAGCTTGTGCCCGAGCCCCTTCCCCCCGATCAGGTGGAGGTGGAGGTGCGGGACCACCTGTCCGCCGTCCTCCCCGTTGTTGACGACCACCCGGTAGCCGGACTCGGCGATCCCCTTCTCGTTCGCGATCCGGGAGGCCAACCGCAGCATTTTCCCGAGCAGCGGCACGTCCTTCGCGCCCGCCTCGTTCAGGTTCACCATGTGCTCCTTGGGAACGATAATCACATGGACCGGAGCCACGGGATTCTGGTCCGGGAAGGCGAGCAGGTCGTGGTCCTCATGCAGCGGTTGCGACGGAACCTCTTTCCGGACGATCTTGCAGAAAATGCATTCCTCGGCCATGCTCATTCCCCCCGGCGTTTGTAGGCGCTCCGATAGAAGCAGGTTCTCTCCCCCGTGTGACAGGCGGGCCCGGACTGCCGGACCCGGTAGAGGATCGTGTCCGCGTCGCAGTCGTACAGCACTTCCTCCACCTCCTGGACGTTGCCCGAGGTTTCCCCCTTGACCCACAGGGACTTCCTGGAGCGGCTCCAATAGGAGGCCCGTCCGCACGAAACGGTGTTCCGCAGCGCCTCGGCGTTCGCCCAGGCGACCATGAGGACCGCGTTGTCGCTCACGTCCTGCGTGACGACGGGGACCAGCCCCCGTTCGTCGAACTTCACGATGGCGATGAATTCCTCCGCCGTCATCCGGTGGTTCCCCCTTTCACGCGACGCACCCGGGATGGCCCGCCCCGCCTGCCTGAGGAGAACCGCCCCCCCCGGCCCCCGGGAAGACACCGCGCACCGGGACCCCGCGACGCTCCAGGTAGTCCTTCGCCTCCCGGATCGTATGCTCCCGGTAGTGGAAGATGGAGGCGGCGAGGACCGCGTCCGCCCCGCCCGCCGTCAACCCTTCCACGAGATGGTCCAGCGTTCCCACGCCGCCCGAGGCGATGACCGGGATCCCCACGCGGTCGGCCACGGCCCGCGTGAGGGGGATGTCGTACCCGGCCCGGGTCCCGTCCCGGTCCATGCTCGTGAGCAGGATTTCGCCCGCCCCGTATTCCTCCATCCGCTCCGA
This sequence comes from Deltaproteobacteria bacterium GWC2_65_14, assembly GCA_001797615.1. Lineage (NCBI taxonomy): Bacteria > Deltaproteobacteria > Deltaproteobacteria bacterium GWC2_65_14. The sequence goes on along the minus strand of MGPV01000009.1, from coordinate 16,148 downwards.
CCACTCCAGGGCATCGATCCCCGCGGGCCGGCGCCCGCCGTGGGTGAACACCTCCCAGGTTCCGGCCCGGCCCGGAACCTGCCGGGCGTCGATCGCGACCACCGTGCACTGGCTTCCGAACCGCTCGGCTGCCCGCCGCACGAACTCCGGTTCGGCCACGGCGGCGGTGTTGATCGACACCTTGTCGGCTCCCGCGGTGAGCAGCCTGCGGATGTCCTCCAGCGTCCGGACGCCTCCCCCCACCGTCAGCGGCATGAACACCTGCTCCGCGGTCCTCCGGACCACGTCGATCAGGATGTCCCGCTTCTCGTGGGACGCGGTGATGTCGAGGAAGGTCAGTTCGTCCGCCCCCTCCTCGTCGTAGCGCCGGGCGATCTCCACCGGATCCCCGGCGTCCCGAAGCTCCACGAACCGGACCCCCTTCACCACCCTCCCGTCCTTCACGTCGAGGCAGGGGATGATCCGCTTCGCGAGCATCCTCCGGTCTACCGGCTTTCCATGCGGAGGACGTCCGCGAGGGAGAGGGTGCCGTCGTACATCGCCCTCCCGATCACCACGCCGACCACCCCGTCCGATTCCATCTTCCGGAGTTCCTCCAGGTCACCGATCGCGCTGACTCCGCCCGAGGCGATCACCGGGGTCGACAGCCCCCGGGCGAACTCCCGGATGCTGGTGAAATTCGGGCCTTCCATCATGCCGTCCCGCGCGATGTCGGTGTAGACGAAGCAGGAGATCCCCCTCTCCTCCATCTGCCGCGCGAGGTCGACCGCCCGGACCCCCGTGACCTCCACCCATCCCCGGATGGCGACAAACCCCTCCTTCGCGTCGATCCCCGCCGCCACCTTCCCGGGATAGGCCTTCGTGATCCGAAGGACCTCCTCGGGGTTCCGGACGATCGAGGTCCCCAGGATGACCCGGGAAACGCCCGCGCCCAGGTAGCGGGAGGCGATGTCGTAGTTGCGCACCCCGCCGCCCACCTGCACGGGGACCCCCGTGCCGGACACGATCCGCAGGATCGTCTCGACGTTCACCGGACGTCCCGTGAAGGCGCCGTCCAGGTCCACCACGTGGAGCATCGACGCGCCCCCGGAGGCGAACCGCTTCGCGACGTCGACGGGGGAGTCGGAGAAGACGGTCGCGGCGTCCGCCCGCCCCTGGCGCAGCCGCACCGCCTTGCCTGCCTGGATGTCGATCGCGGGAATCACATGGAACGCCATCCCGCCTCCTTCACGCCGCCTCGCGGCACAGACGCCCGAAGCTCGAGAGAACCGCAAGGCCCGCCGCCTGGCTCTTTTCCGGGTGGAACTGGACCGCCAGCAGGTTCCCCTTCCCCACGGCGGCGGCGAACTCGACGCCGTAGGAGGTGCGGCAGGCGACCACCGAGGGGTCCTCCGGCGACACGTAATAGGAGTGGACGAAGTAGAAGTAGGTCCCGTCCGGGATCCCCCGCAGCACGGGATGGTCCTGCACACGCGCGACCTGGTTCCATCCCATATGGGGCACCTTGAGGACCGACTTCTTCCCCGACGGAGAGGGCCCGGAAAGACCGCGCGGGAACCGGACCACCTTCCCGGGGAGGAACCCGAGCCCTTCGTACCGCCCGAACTCCTCGCTCTCGGTGAAGAGGACCTGCAGCCCGAGGCAGATCCCGAGGAACGGACTCCCCTCCGCGAGGCGGTCGGACAGGAAGGGAATCAGCCCCTGCCGCCGCAGATTCTCCATGCAGTCGCGGAACGCCCCCACTCCCGGCAGCACGATCCCCCGGCACCGGGAGAGATCCCGCGGGCTTCCGCTCACGATCACCGGGAACCCGAGCGACTCCAGCGCCTTGCCGACGCTGCGCAGGTTCCCCATGCCGTAGTCGACGACCCCGATGGCCGCCTCCCCGCTCATCCCAGGACGCCTTTCGACGAATGAACCCCCCGGACCCTCGGGTCGGGCCGGACCGCATCGGACATCGCCCGCCCCAGCCCCTTGAAGACCGCCTCGACGGTGTGGTGGGCGTTCGATCCGTACGGCACATTCACGTGGAGGCAGATGCCGGAGGACTGGGAGAAGGCCCGGAGGAACTCCTCCACAAGCTCGACGTCGAACGTCCCGACCTTCTCGCGCGCGAGAGGGCACCGAAACACGAGGTGGGGGCGGGCCGAGACGTCCACCGAGACCTCGGCCAGCGCCTCGATCATCGGCAGGCTCGCGTGGCCGTACCGGGCGATCCCCGTCATGTCCCCGAGCGCCCGCCGGAACGCCTCCCCGAGGCAGATTCCCACGTCCTCGACGATATGGTGGAAGTCGACGTCGGTGTCCCCCTTCGCCGCGACGGCCAGGTCGAAGAAGCCGTGGCGAGCGAAGAGCGTCAGCATGTGGTCGAAAAAGGGGACCGTGGTGGAGATTCTCCCCTCTCCGGCCCCGTCCAGCCGGAGCGTCACCGAGATGTCGGTCTCCTTCGTCTTCCGGGAACTCTGCGCTTCCCTCGGCATGGCCATGTCAGCCCCCCCCTTCCGTCCGCACCCGCACCGCCCTCGCGTGCGCAAGCAGCCCCTCCTTCCCGGCGATCCGCACGACATGCGGCGCGTCGACGGCAAGGGCTTGGGATTGATATGATACCACGTTAATTCTCTTGAGGAAGTTCGCCACCCCCAGAGGGGAGGAAAAGCGGGCCGCCCCTCCCGTGGGGAGGGTGTGGTTGATCCCGGCGATGTAATCCCCCACGGCGACGGGGCTGTACGGCCCCAGGAAGGCGGTCCCCGCGTTCCGGATCTTTCCGAGCGCGGCCCAGGGGTCCTCGACCATCACGGAGAGGTGCTCCGGCGCCAGCCGGTTCACCGTCTCGATCCCCTCGGGAATCCCCTTCACCAGGAAACCGCAGGCGCGGGAAAGCGCGGCGGCCAGGATCTTCTTCCGGGGAAGCGCCGCCGACTGCCGGGAGAGTTCCGCGCCGACCTTCCGGGCGAGCGCCGGGGAATCGGTCACGAGGGCGACGAAGGCGTCCTCGTCGTGCTCGGCCTGGGAGAGCAGGTCCGCCGCCACGTAGGCCGCCCGCGCGGTCCGGTCGGCCAGGACGACCAGTTCGCTGGGCCCCGCGAGCATGTCGATCCCCACCGTCCCGTACACCTGGCGCTTGGCCTCCGTCACGTAGGCGTTCCCGGGGCCGGTCACCACGTCGACCTTCGGAACGGATTCCGTTCCGTACGCGAGCGCCGCGATCGCCTGCGCTCCCCCGATGCGGAACAGGCCGGTGACCCCGGCGATCCGGGCCGCCGCGAGGACGACGTCCGGAACCGTTCCTCCCGGTGCGGCGCAGGCGGCGTAGATCTCCCGAACCCCCGCCACCCGCGCGGGAATCGCGTTCATGAGCAGGGTCGAGGGGTAGGCCGCCTTTCCCCCGGGGACGTACACCCCCGCGCGGGCGACCGGGAGGACCCTCTGTCCCACGACCGCCCCGGGATATTCCAGGGTGAACCCCTCCTCCCGCTGCTTCCGGTGGAAGGCGTCGATCCGCTCCGCGGCGGCCTCGAGCGACCCGCGGAGCCGCTTCGACGTCCGCGACCAGCCGGCCTCCACGGCCCGCGGGGAGAGGCGGAACCCCGTCCTCCGCGGGTCGAACCGGTCGAAGCGGAGGGTGTATTCGGCCAGGGCGTCGTCCCCTCCCTTCCGGACCCGGGCCAGGATCTCGGAGACGACCGGACGGACCTTGTCCGACTCCGTTCCCCCGCGGCGCTCCGCGGCGAGCAGCGCGTTCCGGAATGCCGCAGTCCCCGACTTCACCCAGCGCACATCCGCCTCCTATTCCTGGACCCGGGCGATCTCCGCCCCCAGGGAGGAAAGTTTTTTCTCCAGCGACTCGTACCCCCGATCGAGGTGGTAGATCCGGAGGATCTCGGTGGTCCCGGACGCGGCCAACCCGGCCAGCACGAGGGAGGCCGAGGCCCGCAGGTCGGTCGCCATGCAGGGAGCGCCGGAGAGCGCGGGAACCCCCTTGACCGCCGCGGTGTTCCCGGAGACGTCGATCCGTCCCCCCATCCTCCGCAACTCGGCCACATGCATGAACCGGTTCTCGAAGATCGTCTCCCGGACGATGCTGAAGCCGTCCCCCAGGCACATGTAGGCCATGAACTGCGCCTGCACGTCGGTCGGAAACCCGGGGTAGGGGGAGGTCTTCACGTTCACCGAGCGGATCGGCCCGTCCCGCAGGACCCGCACCCCGCCCGAAACCGTCGAGACGGAAGCCCCGCTCTCGGCAAGCTTCGATAGGACCGAGTCCATCGCAGCGGGGTCCGCCCCTTCCACGGTGACGTCGCCCCCGGTGATCGCCCCCGCCAGCAGCAGGGTCGCCGCCTCGATGCGGTCGGCCATCACCTCGTGCCGCGCGCCGGAGAGGGCGGGCACGCCGTGGATCACGATCTCGCCGGTCCCGTCCCCCTCGATCCTCGCTCCCATCGCCCGGAGCGCCTTCGCCAGGTCGCAGATCTCCGGCTCCCGGGCGGCGTTCTTCAGCACGGTGGTCCCCTGCGCGAGGGTAGCGGCCATCATCAGGTTCTCCGTCCCGGTGACCGTCTGGAGATCGAAGGTGACCGTGGCCCCGGACAGTCGTCCGGCCTCCGCCTCGATGTACCCCTCCGTGAGGGTCGTCCGGGCTCCGAGCCGCTCCAGCCCCTTGAGGTGCTGATCGATCGGTCGCGCCCCGATCGCGCATCCCCCGGGAAGGGAGATCCTCGCCCTGCCGTACCTCGCCACCAGCGGCCCGAGGACCAGCACGGAGGCGCGCATCGTCTTGACCAGGTCGTAGGGGGCCTCCGGCTTCAGATCCGGGCGGGAGACGACCCGGATCCCCCCCCGCCCCCCTTCCGGCGCGATCCGCTCCACGCCGGCCCCCATCTGCCCGAGGAGCCGGCCGAAGGTGTCGACGTCCCGAAGGAAGGGGGCCCCGAGGATCTCGACGGGGCCGTCCGCGAGCAGCGCTGCGGCCATGATCGGAAGGACGGCGTTCTTCGCCCCGGAAACCGGGACGGATCCCTGGAGCCGCCGCCCTCCCCGGACATGAAAGGTGTCCAGACTTCCCCCTATTCCGCCGCCGGGAGCACCCAGCGGGCCACCCGGTCGCGCCCGGCGAGATCCCTCTCCACGCCTGCGAAACGGAGCGGGCCGCAAGGGAGACGACGCACCGCATCTCCCTGCGTTTCCCCGATTTCGCACCGGAGCTCCCCCCCGGGGAGGAGGAACCCGGCCCCTTCCCGCACCAGTCGGCGGATCACGGAAAGCCCGTCCGGCCCTCCCAGCAGCGCGACGGCAGGCTCGAAGTCCCGCACTTCCCGGGGAAGGGATTCCCATTCCGTTTCGGAGACGTACGGAGGATTTGAAATCACTACATCAAAACGGGCCCCGCTTTTCAAGGCGGAATATGCGTCCGACCGGAGGAGCCGGACACGCCCCAGGACCCCGTGCCGCAGCGCGTTCCCTCTGGCGACGGACAGGGCGCCCATGCAGACGTCCACGGCCACCACCCGGACCCGGGGGAGCTCCGCGGCCAACGTTACGGCGATCGCCCCGCACCCGGTGCCCACGTCCAGCAGAAGCCCCGCGCATTTGCCGGACCGCTTCCATCCCTCGACCACCCCTTCGACCAGCCCTTCCGTTTCGGGGCGGGGGATGAGGGTGTCTCGGGAGAGGCGGAACTCCCTCCCGTAGAATTCCCAGTCGCCGAGAATATACTGGAGCGGCTCCCCCGAGGCCCTCCGCCGGATCCATCCTTCCAGCACGGAGGTCGGGTCGCCCACCTCGCGCTCCCGCTCCGCGAACAGCCTGGGCCGGGCCACGCCGGCGAGGGCGGCCGAGAGGATCTCGGAGTCGGGGTCCGGGGGAAGCCCCCGGGATTCCATCTCCCGCCGGCACCGAGCGAGGAGTTCGGCAAGGCGCATGGGAGAGGTCCTCACCCGGTGTGCTTGAGCGCCTCGACCTGGGCGTGGGCGACCAGCGCCTCCACGAACGGGTCGAACCCCCCGTCCATCACCTGGGAAAGCTGGTGGACCGTGAGGCCGATCCGGTGATCCGTCACCCGGTGCTGGGGGAAATTGTAGGTCCGGATCCGCTCGCTCCGGTCTCCGGTCCCCACCAGGGAGCGCCGCATGTCGGCCCGTTCCGACCGCTGCTTCTCCAGCTCGAGGTCGTAGAGCCGGGACCGGAGGATCTTCAAGGCCTTCGACTTGTTCTTCAGCTGGGACTTCTCGTCCTGGCAGGAGACGACCAGGCCGGTGGGGGTGTGGGTGATCCGGACCGCCGAGTCGGTGGTGTTCACGCTCTGCCCCCCGGGCCCGGAGGAGCGGAAGACGTCGATCCTGAGGTCGTCGGGGCCGATCTGCACATCCACCTCCTCGGCCTCCGGGATCACGGCCACGGTGACGGTCGAGGTGTGGATCCTCCCCCCCGCCTCCGTCTCCGGAACCCGCTGGACCCGGTGGACCCCGCTCTCGTACTTCAGGCGGCTGTAGGCCCCCTTCCCCTCGATCATCGCGATGACCTCCCGGGTGCCCCCGATTCCCGTGTCGCTTTGGGAGAGCACCTCCACCTTCCAGCCCTTTCCCGCCGCGTACATGGAGTAGGACCGGAAGAGCTCGGAGGCGAAGAGCGCCGCCTCCTCCCCGCCGGCGCCCGCCCGGATCTCGATCAGGATGTTCTTCTCGTCGTTGGGGTCCTTCGGCAGGAGGAGGACCCGGAGCTGCGCCTCGATCCGCTCCTGCTCCGCCGAGAGCCGCGCGATCTCCTCCTTGGCCATCGCCCGCATCTCGGGATCCTTTTCCGACTGGGCGAGCTCCCGGTTCTCCTCCAGTTCCCGGACGATCCTCCGGTGCTCTCCGTAGGCGTCGGAGAGGGGGCGCAGCTCGGCCAGCTCCCGGCCGAGTTTCTGGAGCTCCCGCCGATCCCCCGACACCGCCGGATCGGAGAGGATGCGGTTGATCTCCTCGACCCGCGCCGCGATCGATGCCAGCTTATCCTGCAACGGCGACCTCCGGCATTCTCGTAGGCGTTCTCACGGGGACCCCTTCCCCAGGGCCGCGATTTCCGCCCGGACCCCCTTCGGGTCCCCGCAGCTCATCTCCCCCTCGGGGCAGCGGCCGCGGACACACCCCGGGCCCGCCTTCTCGAAGAGCAGGGGGGCCTGCTCCCGGGCGATCGCGAGCATCCGCCCCGCCATCTCCCGGATCTCCCACTGGGCGCGGCGGCAGAGGCGCAGCGAGAAGAAGTGATGCAGCTCCCGGGCGTTCATCGTCACCAGGATCTTCGTCTCCGTGGCGTTCGGGAGCACGAAGCGGGCGTCCTCCGCCGGGATCCCCCCGCGGAGCATCTCCCCGTAGAGCGCCGAGCTCTGCCGCATGTGCCGCTCGAACCGCCCCGCCAGCCGGCCCTTCCCGCCGCCCGGATTCCCGTCCCGGAGCGCCTTTGGAACCACGTACCCGAAGTCGGAGGAGACGTACCGCTGGCTCTGCTGGGAGTAGGAGGCGATCCTGTGGCGCACGAGCTGATGGGAAGCGGCCCGGGAGATCCCCTCCACGCCGAAGGTGAAGGCGACATGCTCGAGGACGGAGGCGTGCCCCATCGAGAGAACCCGCCGGACGAGGCTGCGGACATCCTTCCGGGTGATCTCCTCCCGCAGGTCGCCGATGGTCGCCGGCGAGTAGCAGAGACGGGCGGCAAGGGCCACCAGCCGCTCGGGCTCCGGGGTGCACTGCAGGAGGAGGACGTTCACGGAAAATTGGGGGCGGCGCCTTCTAGCGGACCTTCCTGTACTTCTTCTCGAACTTCTCGATCCGGCCCGCGGTGTCGATCAGCTTCTGCTTGCCGGTGAAGAAGGGGTGGCAGTTCGCGCAGATGGCGACCTTGATCTCCGGAACCGTCGACTCGGTCTCGAAGGTGTTGCCGCAGGCGCACTTCACGGCCGACTTCACGTAGTTCGGGTGGATGTTTTCCCTCATGGGACCATGGCTCCTCTCGCGGGGTCGAGCCTTACGTATTCATCGATTCGAGGAATTCCTTGTTCGTCTTCGTCTTGGAGATCTTGTCCAGGAGGAACTCCATGCTTTCCGCCGGGGAGAGCGGGGAGAGGAACTTCCGCAGGACCCAGATCCTCTGGAGGACGCTCTTCTCCAGCAGGAGCTCCTCCTTCCTCGTCCCCGACTTGTTGATGTCGATGGCCGGGAAGATCCGCTTCTCCGAGATCTTCCGGTCGAGGACCAGCTCCATGTTCCCCGTTCCCTTGAACTCCTCGAAGATCACCTCGTCCATCCGGCTCCCGGTCTCGATGAGGGCGGTGGCGATGATGGTCAGCGATCCCCCCTCCTCGATGTTCCGTGCAGCGCCGAAGAACCGCTTCGGCTTCTGGAGCGCGTTCGCGTCCACCCCGCCCGAGAGCACCTTGCCCGACGGCGGGACGACGGCGTTGTAGGCCCGCGCCAGCCGGGTGACGCTGTCCAGGAGGATCACCACGTCCTTCTTGTGCTCCACGAGGCGCTTGGCCTTCTCCAGCACCATCTCGGCCACCTGCACGTGCCGCTGGGCCGGCTCGTCGAAGGTCGAGGAGATCACCTCCCCCTTCACGCTGCGCTGCATGTCGGTGACTTCCTCGGGCCGCTCGTCGATGAGCAGGACGATGAGGACGACCTCGGGGTGGTTCTTCGAGAGGGCGTTCGCGATGTTCTGGAGGATGATCGTCTTCCCGGCGCGCGGCGGGGAGGTGATCAGCGCCCGCTGCCCCATGCCGATCGGCGCCATGAGGTCGATGACCCGCGTCGAGTAGTTGTCGTGGACATGCTCCATCATGAACTTTTCCTGCGGATAGAGCGGGGTCAGGTTGTCGAAGATGATCTTGTCCTTGCTGACCTCCGGATCCTCGGTGTTGATCTTCTCCACCTTCAGGAGGGCGAAGTAGCGCTCGTCCCCCTTGGGAGAGCGGATCTGTCCGGTCACGGTGTCTCCCGTCCGGAGGGCGAACCGGCGGATCTGGGAGGGGGACACGTAGATGTCGTCGGGGCCGGGGAGGTAGTTCGAGTCCGGCGAGCGGAGGAACCCGTACCCGTCCGGGAGCACCTCGAGCACCCCTTCTCCCGACACGACGACTTCCTGGTCGGTCTGGGCCTGCAGGATGGCGAAGATCAGCTCCTGCTTCTTCAGCCCGGCCGCCCCGTCCACGTGGAGGCTTTTCGCGATTTCGGTAAGGTCCCCGATCCGCATGGCCTTCAGCTCTTTCAGATTCATGCATGTTCTCCTGGATACGATGATCCTGTGCGGATTTCCCGACATGGTGTCTGTGGTCAACGATTGGGTGGAAACACTCCGGCAGGCGACTCATCCGACCTTATGATTCATTTTCCGCCCCGGGGATTCCGGATGTCAAGGAAAATCCCCATCCGCATCCCTCCCGGTCCGCCGCTCACCGGAGTCTTCCGGATCTTCGGGGATCGGCCCCTCCGCCGGGGGGTCCAGCAATATAGATAAAGCTTAGCTGGCGGCCGGTCAAGGACTTTTCCCTCCGCCAGGAATGGAACGCGCGGCTGCACACCGTGCAGGGGCCGGCGATCTCCAGGCGATCCCGGGGAATCCCGGAAACGACGAGCGCCTCCGCGGCGAGCGAGGGAAGGTCGGCGGTCCACTTCCCCGGCGCCCCTCCCTTCCGCAGGTGCCTGCCCCCGCCGGGCAGGGGGGCCAGGAGATCCGCCACCTCCTCCCCGATCTCGTAGCAGCACCCCCGGGCGGAGGGACCGGCGGCGGCGAGGATCCGGTCCGTCGCGGAGCTCCCGAACCGCGCGGCGATGGCGCGCACCGCCTCCCCGATCACGTCCGCGGCGAGCCCCCGCCAGCCGGCATGGATCGCGGCGCACACGGGCACGCCGGGATGCGCGAGCAGGACGGGCACGCAGTCCGCGGTGTACACGCCGGCGCCCGTACCGGGGACGGCGGTCCACAGGGCGTCCCCCGCGCGGCGTCCGTCCCAGGCGTCTCCCTCCTCCATCTCCAGGGCGGTCCCGGAGTGGACCTGCAGCAGGGTTCCCACCCTGTCGGGGGGCACGCAGAATACCGCGCGCAGCCTCTCTTCCTCGCCCCTCCCGGGCTGCGGGTCGATCCCCTGGAAGACGTGGAAGACCCCCGATGCGGAGCGGAGCAGGGGGGACTGGACCATCCGGGGAAGGATCATCCCGGTTCCCCTTCCCGCAGAAGGGACTCCCGGAACCGCGCGAACTCCGGGGGATCCTCCACCGAGAATTCCAGCCATTCCCCGGTGAGGGGATGGGAAAACCCCAGATGGCACGCATGGAGAAGGAACCGGGAGACCCGGAAGGGCGGAACTCCCGCGAGGCGCACCTCCCGGGACCTCCCGTAGACGTCGTCCCCGACGATCGGGCAGGACAGATGCCTGCAGTGGACGCGGATCTGATGCGTCCTGCCGGTCTCGAGCCGGAACTCCACCAGGGAGCAGGGGCCGAACGATTCGATCCAGCGGTACCGGGACACCGCGGCGCGCCCGGGGGAGCGCCCGCGGGCGGAACCGCTCTCCCCGCCCGGTTCCGGGAGTACCGCCATCTTCTTCCGGTGCACGGGGTGCCTCCCGATCCGGGTGCGGACGATGCCGGATGCCTCCGGCGGCCTTCCCCAGACGATCCCCCGGTAGAGGCGCGCCATGTTGCGGGTCGCCAGCTGCGCGGACAGCTTCGCATGGGCCGCGTCGTGCTTGGCCACCACGAGAATGCCGGAGGTGTCGCGGTCCAGCCGGTGGACGATGCCGGGCCGCTCCACCCCGCCGATCCCGGAAAGGCGGTCGGCGCGGGAGAGGAGCGCATGGACCAGCGTGCCGCCCGGATGCCCGGGCGAAGGATGGACCACCATCCCGGCCGGCTTCTCCACCACCATCAGGTGGGGATCCTGGAACAGCACCTTCACCGGGAGGTCCTCGGGAAGCAGCTCCATGGGTCGCGGCGGCGGAATGCGGACCGCGATCTCCTCCCCTTCCCGGACGCGCGCGGAAGGACGCGCGGCCTTTCCCCGGACGGTGACGTGCCCCTCGTCGATGAGATTGCGTGCTCGGGAACGGGAAACGCCGGGAAGGGACTCGGAGAGGAAGCGGTCCAGCCGCTCTCCCGCGCGTTCCGGGGAAACCTGGATCCTGCGGATCTCCGTCAAGACGCCTTGCGCGCCGGGCGGCCGCCCGGCGGCGGCTACCAGACCCTGGAGGGGATCCGGCCCGCCGGCTTCACGAGGAGGTCGACGAGCGCCCGGTTGAAGAAGTTCGTGCTCTGCACGACCTCGGGGTCGACCCGGCTCAGATAGTAGCTGCGCCCCTCCTCGATCTCGTCCCGGAGCAGGTCGAACAGGTTGTCGTTCGCGATCCCCTCCTCCACCTTCTTCGAGTTGTAGAGCGCGATGTCCGAAACGACGGCCCGCGCGATCCGGCGGGCCACATCAGGATCCTTCACGACCCCCATCTCTCCCCTCCTTGGGCGATCCCGTGTCTTCCCTTCCTTTTTACCGGTCTTTGTTCCGGAACGCCAGATACATCTGTCCGCCCTCCCGCAGCACCAGGACCGACACCATCTTCCCGGCGGGAAGCTTCGCGAGGATCTTCCGGTAGGCGGCGATCCCCGTCACCGGCTCCCGGTTGATCCGCAGCAGGATGTCTCCCTCGCGCACTCCTCCTCTCCCCGCAGGACCCGACGGGTCGGCCGTCGCCACCTCCACCCCGCCTTCGATTTCCATCCCGCGCAGGACCTTCCTCGGGATCCCGGTGACGTACAGCCCCCAGGGGTCCAGCGGAACCTTTTTCGAGGCGCGACGCGGCGCCGGCGCGTCCATCTCGGCGACGACGGCCCGGGCCGACATCCGCTTCCCTTCCCGCAGAATCTCCAGCGTCACCGGGTCTCCCGGGGATGCGGAGGCGACCTGCTTCTGGAACTCCTTCACCCCCTTGACCGCCGCGCCGTTGAAGGCGATCACGATGTCCCCCCCGCGAAGGCCCCCGGCGGAGGCCGGGCTGTCCGGGAAGACCCGGTTCACGAGAACCCCGGCCTCCCCCCGGGCGCCGAACGATTCCGCCAGGTCCCCGGTCAGCGGCTGGATGCCGACCCCGAGCCATCCGCGGCGAACCGTCCCGCTGCGCGCCAGTTCCTCCTCGATCGCGAGCACCGTGTTGATCGGAATCGCGAAGCCGATCCCCTGCCCCGCGCTCACCATCGAGGAGTTGATCCCGATCACCTCCCCCCGCGTGTTCAGGAGCGGGCCTCCGGAGTTTCCGGGGTTGATGGAAGCGTCGGTCTGGATCAACTCGGAGACGGAGTCGTTTCCCGGATCGGTCCGCCCCGTCGCGCTGATCACGCCCACGGTCACGGTGCTCTCCAGCCCGAAGGGATTCCCCACCGCGATGGCCCACTCCCCGACCCGGAGGCGGGAGGAATCCCCGAGGACAACCACGGGAAGCTTCCGGGAAGGCTGGATCCGGAGGAGCGCGATGTCGGTCCGCGAGTCTGCGCCGATCACCTTCGCGCGGTACTCGGAGCGGTCGGCCAGCCGGACGACGATCTCGTCGGCGTCCAGGATGACATGCTCGTTCGTCACGATCAGGCCGTCTTCCCCCACGATGACGCCGGACCCGAGGGAGTTCTCCCGGAATCCCCCGTTCTCCTCGAGCATGTCCCGGAGGTAGTCCTGGATCTCCTCCCTCCCGGACCGGGGACCCGACGGCCCCCGGAGCGGATACCGCGTGACCGTCCGGATGTTCACCACCGCCGGAACCGCCCGCTCGACCGCCCCGACGAACGCCTGCTGCAGCGCGGCGACGTCCGGCAGGTTCCGGGAGGGGTCGCCTCCCCCGGGGGAACAGGCGGCAAGAAGGAGGAAGGCGCAGAGGGCGAGCAGCGCCGGAAAAAGGCCTTTCATGCCGGAGAGCCTCCCGCCCCGGCCGACTCCTCCCTCCCTCCAAGGGGTCTTCTTCTGGGATATTTCGCCTCCCGGGCGAAGCGGACGTCCGCCTCGATCTGGCGCGCGAGGTCGGAGACCGTCTTGAACTTCCGCTCGTCCCGGATCCGGTCCCGGAAGTGGACGGCAACCTGGTTCCCGTAGAGATCCCGCTCGAAGTCGATCAGGTACACCTCAAGCCCCAGAGAGTTTTCCCCGAAGGTCGGGGAGAACCCCACGTTCGCCACCGACCGGTGCAGCGCGCCGTCGACCTCCGCCTCCACGACATAGACCCCGGGCAGGGGGACCAGCTCCTGCGAGAACCGGACGTTCGCGGTGGGAAACCCCAGCTTCTTCCCGCGCCCCGCGCCGGTCACCACCGGCCCCGACAGCACGAAGGGGCGACTCAGAAGCTCCTCCGCCTCGCGCACCCTGCCCGCCAGGAGCAGGTCCCGGATCCGGGTGGAGCTGACGATGAGTCCGCCGCGGAGGACGGGGGGGACGACGCAGACCTCGAACCCGGCCTCCTGTCCGATCCGACGGAGCTCGGACGGGGAACCGCTCCGGCTTTTCCCGAACGTGAAATCGTATCCCACCGTCACCCAGCGGGCGGAAAGCCTCCGGGAGAGGATCTCCCGCCCGAACTCCTCCGGGGACATCCGCCCGATCCCCTCGTCGAAGGACTCCACCACCAGCGCGTCGATCCCCGCGGCGGCGATGAGCGCCGCCCTCTCCTCCCCGGTCGTGATCTCGTAGAAGCGGGCGCCGGGGGAGAAATACCGGACCGGATGGGGCGAGAAGGTGAGGGCGACCGAGACCGTTCCTTCCCGTTTTGCCAGGTCGACGGTCCGCCGGAGCAGCTCCTGGTGCCCGAGATGCACTCCGTCGAAGTTCCCGACCGTCAGCGAAACGCCCTGCCGGGACGAAAACGCGGAGGATCCTCGCACCACGATCATCTTCGCCGCCTCTTTCCCGGGGGCCTCCCGCTCATGCCCCGGCAGGTCCCCCGACTTGTAGGATACTACATCCGTATTCCTCCGCATCCCCCGGAAATGTCGTCATGCCGGCCCTTCCCGAAGGTATAATCGGGCGCATGAAGGTCATCCACCGGTATCTCCTGGCCGAGATCTCGGGGCCGTACCTGATCGGCCTGTTCACCTTCAGCCTGGTCATCCTTCTCCACCGGTTCGCCAGGCTGGCCGACCTCGTGGTGGCGAAAGGGGTCCCCGCGAAGCTCGTCGGGAAGATGCTGCTCTGCCTCTTCCCCACCTTTCTGCAGATCACCCTCCCGGCGGCCCTGCTCCTGGCCATTTTGCTCGCCTTCGGGAGGCTCGCCTCCGACTCGGAAACGACCGCCCTGCGCACGGCGGGAGTGGGGATGCGGGGGCTCGTGCTCCCGGTGCTGCTGGTGAGCGTCGTGACCGGCCTCGCAAATCTCTACATCGGCTGGGCGGGAATTCCGTGGGGGAACCGGCAGCTCGAGGCGACGATCGCCCGGATCGTCTCGCTGCGGGCGGGGGCGGCCGCCGAGGAGCATGTGTTCCGGGAGATCGCCCCCGGCATTCTCCTGTTTCCCGACCGGGTCTCCTCCGACGGCACGAGGATGACGGGGGTGATGCTCTCCCAGCGCATGGAGAGGCAGGACCCGCTGATCGTCTTCGCGGAAGAGGGGGAGTTCCTTCCGGAAGCGGGGGACACTCCCCTCGGGATCGTGCTCTCCCGGGGAAGCATCCACCATGAAGACCGGAAATCGGAAGTGTACCGTCTCGCGGCGTTCTCCAGCATGGAGTTCCGTCTCCCCCGGGAGGCTTCCGGGCCCGAAGACGGGGACTCCCCGCGCCGTCTCACCCTCCCGCAGTTGTGGACCCGGATCGTGGAGACGGGGGGAACGGGCCGCTTCGCCTCCTTCCGGTACCACTTCCACAGACGCCTTTCGCTCGCCGCTTCCTGCTTCGCCTTCGGCCTTCTCGCCATTCCGCTGGGCCTTTCCCAGCGGGCGCGGGGGAAGTCTCCGGCCCTCGCGCTGACCGTCGCGGTGATTCTCCTGTACTACATCTTCCTCGCCGCGGGGGGAGCGCTGGAACCGACCATGCCGTGGGTGATGGAAGTTCTTTTGTGGACCCCCAATGCCGTCGGGATCGTTCTGGCGGGCTGGTTCCTGGTCCGTTCCGAGTCCCGGCTGGTGCTGATTCCGAACCTGTTCGAGAGGCTCCGGGGATCGCGATGAGGGTCGTCACCCGCTACCTGCTGAAGGAATTCCTCCGGATGGCGGCCGCCTGCCTCGGAGCGGTTCTGGTCCTGTTCCTGGTGATCGACTTCGTCGACCGGGCGGACGAGTTCTTCAGGCACCAGGCAAGCGTAGGGGAAATCCTCCGGTACTACCTGTACGGGGCGCCGAACATCTTTCTCATGATCTCTCCGGTCGCGGTGCTGCTGGCGGTACTGATCACCGTTTCGCTGAGGGCCCGGGCGAACGAGTTCACCGCTCTCTTTTCCGGGGGGATCAGTCTCCTGCGCGCCGTGGCGCCGATGATCCTGTGCTGCGCCCTCCTCGCCGGCGCCACCCTGTCCGCCCAGGAGAGCCTCGTCCCCTGGGCAAACCGGAAGGCGAGGGAGATCGCCAGACTCCGGGTCCGTCCCGGAAAGATCGACGCCCAGTTCTCCCTGAACCGGTACTGGGTCCGCGGGCCGGGCGGCATCCTCTCCGCCCAGGTGGTCGACCCCCAGGGGCGGAAGCTGTCCGGATTCCAGTATTTCGAGCTCGACGGGCGGTTCCGCCCGGTCCGGCGCGTCGATGCCCGCACCGCGATCTTCCTGGAGGGGGGAGCCTGGGAGCTTGGCGAAGGGAGCGAGCGGATCTTCGCGGGAGACGCGGAGGCCAAGCCGTTCCGGATCCAGCGGTTCGACTTCCCGGAGACGATGCAGGCCTTCCTGGACGGGGAGACCCCGCCGGGGGAGATGACCTACTTCCAGCTGTCCGACTATGTCCGGGATTCCCGGGAGCGGGGGTACGACGTGCACCGGTACGAGGTGGACCTGCACGCGAAGCTCTCGTACCCGCTGTTGAACGTGATCGTGAGCCTGCTCGCCGTGCCGGTCGCCCTCCGGTCTCCCCGGAAGGGAGGGGTCTGGAGAAGCATCGGCGCCGGACTGCTCATCGGGTTCCTCTGCTGGGTCGCCCTGTCGACCTCCCTCGCCCTGGGGAATAAGGG
>MGPV01000008.1:30479-30548 GCA_001797615.1 Deltaproteobacteria bacterium GWC2_65_14 | reverse complement strand
CGCCGAGCCTCAGGCGGGCGAGTCCCCCCTTCGGCACCACCGTTTACCGTCTTTCCCGCATCTCCCGGG
>MGPV01000008.1:0-30453 GCA_001797615.1 Deltaproteobacteria bacterium GWC2_65_14 | reverse complement strand
AACGATTCCATTCTCTCCAGAAAACCGGCCCTTCCTTCCATCCACCCCTCCAAGGTTCCGCCCGGAGGGAGGCACGACTTCCGGATCCGCTCCCGCAGCACCGCAGCCGCCCCGGCAGGCCCTTTCAGGATGCACTCCGCACAGATCTCCCCGTGAAGCCGTCCCTCGAAGCGAAGCCAGATCCGCGATCGCCGGGGAAAATGGCGGGAACCGCAGCATCCGCATTCGGGGAATCCCCCGTGGAAATCGCCCCCCTTTCGGGAGCGGATCGTCACACCTACATCCCGGCCCATATCCGTTCCGGAAGGAGAATGGTGTTCCTTTTCCGTTGTCCCATTGGCATCCCCCGTCATCGGGTCGGGGAGGATCGGGGAGCGGATCCGTGCCCTGAAGCGGCATGCCGGGTCAGACCCCGGGGAATCGGATGATCGAGGCGCAGCCGCCGGAGGACCGATTCTCCACGGCGAGCGTGCCGCCGAAGTTCTCCACGAGGTGACGGGCCACGGGAAGCCCCATCCCCGTGTGGGGGGTTCCCGGCTTCGTGGTGAACCCCTCCTCGAAGATCCGGGGAGCGATTCCGGCCGGGATGCCGGGGCCCTTGTCCTTCACGGAGAGCTCCCACATCCCATTTCGGGATTGCACGCCGACGGAGAGCTCCCCCCCGGCCCCGTACATCGCCTCCGCGCCGTTCAGAAGCAGCGCGAGCAGCACGAGACCGAAATCCCTCGCGTCGCCCCGCAACCGGACCTCCGCGAGATCCGGCGGAAGGAACAGCGACACATTCCCCCGGCAGAGATCGTACCGCGCGAACAGGACCAGTTCCGGAAGGAGCCCGGCCAGGGAGAAGACCTCGTCGACTGGGGGATGGGGGCGGACGTGATGGGAGAAATGCTTGACGATCGAGGCGATCCGGTCCGCCGCGGCGAAGATCTTCCCCGCGCTCTCGGCGGTCTTCGCATCCCCTCCACCCGTGATCTGGATCAGCTCGGCGAATCCCAGGACGACGCTCAGATGGTTGTCCACCTCGTGAGCGACCCCCATCACCAGCCGTCCGAACAGGGAGAGGCGGTACTGCTCGACCACGTTCCGGTTCATGGGTCTCCCCCGAAGTCCGCGCCCCCGCCGCCGGGGAGCACCGGCCCGTCGGCGATGGCCACCCGGTTCTTCCCGGACCGCTTCGCGTGGTACATCGCGTCGTCCGCCGCCTGGATCAGCCCGTCGGCCTCGACGCCGTTCTCCGGGTAGGAGGAGACCCCGATGCTGACGGTGATGCTCGCCCCCTCGACCCTCGCCTTCTCGATCTCGCTCCGGATCCGCTCCGCGACGTGGGCCGCCCCCTTGTTCTCGATCGTCGCCCGGAGGCGCTCGGCCGCGACCAGCCCCTGGGCGGAGGCAGCCTCCGGAAGGATGACGGCGAACTCCTCGCCCCCGTACCGGCAGGCGATGTCCACCTCGTAGGAGGGCTCCTTGTCGCTGCGCCGGATGTTCGAGCGGATCACCTCCGCGATCATCCGGAGCAGGCCGTCTCCGGTCAGGTGGCCGTACCGGTCGTTGAACTGCTTGAAGTTGTCCAGGTCCAGGATCAGCAGCGACACCGTCCGGCCGTACCGCTTGGCCCGCTGGATCTCGGAGTTGAGGCGGAAGTAGAAATAGCTCCGGTTGTAGAGGTTCGTGAGTCCATCCTTGACCACCAGCTCCCTCAGCCGCGATTCCCGCCGCCGTACCATGTTCATCATGAACACGCCGACGAAGGCCACGCAGAAGCCGGTGATCGACACCCAGCCCCACTTGAGCATCTCGTAGGCGAAGACGTGCTGGAGCGCGTTGTTCTCGAAGGGCATCCGCACGGGCGGGAGGATGCTGTAAAACTCGAAGGTGAGGAGCCCCCCGTACGCGATGGAGCACCCGAGGGCGATCGCGTAGGTGTCCGACGGCTTGTCCATGATCAGGGCGGCCTCCAGCGTCAGCACCATGTACATCGTCCAGAACCAGGATACCGCCCCCCCGCTGAAATGGACGACCACCGTGATGAACAGCAGGTCGAACAGCAGCTGGATCTGGTTCAGCATCCGGATGCTGCTGAACCAACGGTAGGAATACTGGTACCAGGCGTTGTATGCGGCCACGAACAGGAAGGCCAGCGGGGCCGCCATCCAGTGCCGAGGAGTGATGGCGGCGTAGTCCGCGCTGCCGTGCTGGTATAAGAGGAAGGTGTACAGCCCGTAGCACGCGAGGATCGCCAGGATCGCCCACCGCGCCCGGATGACGAGCCCCACCCTCTCCCGCGATTCCTTGAGGAGGACAAGTTCCTCGGTCGACGGAATGTCGCCGGAAAAGTAGGTCAGGTTCTTCCATTGCTCCATCAGGAATTCCCTCCAGCCGGACGGCTTGCCCTCTTGCGACATGGCGTCTCCCTGGATACGGGCACGGCGCTCTGCACCGCGGAGAATCCCCTGGGGGGCACCGCCCCCTCCCCGGCAACAAGGCGGGAGCCTTTGGCCTGCTGGAACTATACCAGCCGCGTCCCCCGATGCATAGCGTCTCCGCCGGAGCCGTGGCCGCCTGACGGTCCAGATTTACAGCTGCTCCCCGAGGATCCCTCCAGGGCCCCGGCGCTTCGACTCGTACATCAACCGGTCCGCGACGTTCAGGATGTCCCCCCGCCCGGGGGAGTCCGGGGCGCAGGCGGCATACCCGATGCTCGCGGTGAATGAGATCGTCCTTCCTTCCGAGGTGTCGAGGCGGACGTGGGAGATCCCCGCCGCGATCCGGCCCGCGATCGTGGAGGTCGCCGCCAGGCCGGTCTCCGGAAGGATCACGGCGAACTCGTCCCCGCCGTAGCGTGCCGCAACGTCGCTCTTGCGGAGGTGCGCGCAGAGAACGCCGGCCGTCATCACGAGGATCCGGTCGCCGACCAGGTGCCCGTGTGTATCGTTGATCTCCTTGAACGAGTCGAGGTCCAGCATGATCACGGAGAGGGAGCGCCCGTACCGTGCGGCCCGCTCGAGCTCTACCTGGAGACGGGCGTGGAACGCCCCGTGGTTGTGGAGGAGGGTAAGGGAGTCCTTGTCGGCGAGGGTCCGCACGAACCGGAACATCTCGGCGTTCTCGATGGCGATCGCGATGTGGGTGGCGAGCACGTGCATCGTCGCCAGCGATTCGGCGTCGAAGGCGCTGGGATCCGGGTGGTTCACGTTCAGCACTCCGATCGCCTTCCCTTTCGAAACCATCGGGACGGACATGAAGGAGCGCACATCCATCCGTTTTCCGTTGTAATACCGGAATTCGGCGTTGCTCCGCACGTCCGGGATATAGACGGGCTGCCCGGTCTCGAACACCCGCCACGAGACCCCCTCCCCGGGCCCGAAGGAGATCTCCTCCGTGTCGGGCTCCGTCATCCCGACGGAGGAACGGAGCACAAGCCTCCGTTTCTCGGGATCGTACAGGAGGATGCAGAAGTCGTTCAGCCCGAGCGTCCGCATCACCCGCCCGGGGATGGCCCGGAGCAGTTCCTCGGTATCGAGCGTCCCCGCGATCGCGGTGGAAACCTCGTAGATGGAGTGGAGGTCCGAAACCTTGGACTCGAGGTGGGTCTTCGTCTCCTCGAAATCCCGCTGGACCCTCTCGAGCCGGCCGAGCTTCTCCTCCAGCTCCCGGATCCTTGAAGCAAACCCGTCCTCTTCCCTCCGGAACCGTTCGGCCGCCGCCTTTCCGACCGGAGCCAGGACCCCGACGCAGTCGGGGAGGGTCCCCTGCGGACCTTCGACCAGTCCCCGGACGAACCCTTCGGCCGGCCGGAAGACCCTCCGGTCCAGGAACAGATACAGCGCGATCCCCGCAAGGAGCTCCCCGGCGATCGCAACTCCGACCGACAAGCCCGTCTGCCCCCCCTCCCCGCCGAACGGCAGGAGGAGGAGGAGGGTCAACGCGACCCCTCCGGACCACAGGATGAGGAAGGGAAGTTTCCAGCGGATACGGGATGCCAGCGGCCGGTTCCTCGTCGGGAATAGTCTCCTGTCCCTATGGGAAAATAGCACGATTTCCTCGTGACGGAAACCCGGGAAAACGGATACAATGTTTTCCGCACTCCCTGTCGCGAGGTGGCTCCATGGCGGAAGGATATGCACCGGCGGACTGGCAGACCCGCTCCCTGGCGTTCCTGATCGACCTGATCTTCTACACGGCCCTCTTCTACGGGCTCGGGGGTCTGGGGCCCTTCCTCTCCATGCTCTACATATTGTTCCGCGACGGGATCTTCTCGGGGCAGAGCATCGGGAAAAAGGTGATGGGGATCCAGGTGGTCCACACCGACGGCCGCCCCATCCATTTCGTCGACTCCTCGTTCCGGAACGTCCTGTTCATCTTCTACGTCCTCTTCCCGCTCTTCATCGTCGTGGAAATGATCGTGCTGCTCCGCGATCCCGGGCAGCGTAGGCTCGGCGACCGGATCGCGAAGACCCGCGTCGTCCGCAAGTCCACGGTCCCCGTCCTCGCGTAACCTCATCCCGCCCGTCGCGCCCCCTTGCGAGGGCGCACGGAACAGCTCCGCAGCCTCGGAGGGGGGCTTCGCTCCGACTGCCCTCCGCTGTAGGAACTTCTTTTTATCTCCGCTCATCCCCCCTCCTTCGGCTTGCTCCGCTCGTGATGCGCCCCTTCCAGAAGGGTGCCTGTAACTTCGGCACCCGCCGGCCGGGGACCCGCAGCGATGCGGGGGGGGTCGACGAGGCGGGGGGGACATTCCTGGTTTCACGGGGATTCGGGAGAGGAGTGTCCCCACCACAGGGTGCCGGTTCCGGCGAGCGAAACGGCAGCGAGCGGGCGCAGATCGCGAGCGTAGCCGAGGGGACCTCCCCCGCGAGCCAGGGGCCCCGCCGCAATTGCCGGCGTAGCCAGCCCCCCTCCGAGGCGGCGGGGCCGGAGGGATGCGCCTCTACGACGGGGCGCGCCGGGAGGATCAGAAGACGGCGCCGATGGTAAAGTGCCACTCGGAGCCGGACTCTCCGGCCCGCCGGTCGAGCTTCCAGGCGTAATCGAATCCGACCGGCCCCACCGGGGTAAGGTAGCGAAGCCCCAGCCCCGCGCTCTCACGCAGGTCGATCCGGCTCCCCGGATCTCCCCCGAGCCAGACGCTCCCGGCGTCCAGGAACAGCGCGCCGATCACTCCGTACTGGAACGGAACGCGGATCTCCGCATTTCCGTTGACCATGTAGTCCCCCCCGACGGGAGCGCCGTCCGTCCCCAGCGGTCCGATCGATTCCTCCTTGAATCCCCGCACGGTGGTCCTGCCCCCCAGGAAAAACCGCTTCTGGATGGGAACCTCGATCGTGTCCCGCGTCGGGCGGACCACCCCCGCGCGTCCGGAAAGGACGAGGATGTTCCTCCGGGAGAGCGGAAAATACCAGCTGGTCTGTCCGGCCACCTTGTAGTAGTCGACCTCCGATCCGAAATAGGTGGAGGCCAGCTCGGCCGATCCGGAATGGAAGGAGCCCCGCCTCGGGTTGAACGGGTCGTCCCGGAAGTCGAGCACGAAGAGACCCCGGAACGCGGCGATGTTCGCGGTTCCCTGATCCTCCGGCGAGAGGACCGCCCCGGGGGTGACGTCGAACACCTCGTCCCGGGAAAATTCATACTGGACGGCCACCGAGGACCGGAGAAGGATCTTCTTGGTGATGCCGGCGACGGCGCTGGCCTTCTGGAGGCTGAAGCTTTCCCGCTCCGCCTCCTGGTAGGAGCCCGTGAGCCCTCCCTCCCACTTCCAGCGGTTCCCGAAGATCCAGGGTTCCCGCAGGTCCGCGATGTAGTGCTGCTCCTTCTGGCTCGCGAGCACCTTCACGGACAGCCGTCTTCCCAGTCCGTTCATGTTCCGGGTCGTGGCTCCCGCGAATCCCCGCATGCCGGTGTCGGTCCCGTAGCCGAACCCGTACTCGAACTCGAAGAAGAGGGTTTCCTCGACCTCCACGATGAGGTCGACGATCTCCCGTTCGGGGTGTTTCAACCGGTTCAGCCGGACGCTTTTGTACAACCCGGTTCCGAACACCGCCTGCTGGAATGCCAGTAGATCCCGCTCCCCGGCGGGGGCTCCTTCGGGGATCGTGACTTCCCGGAGAACCGCCGCGGAGTCGGTGAGAAGATTCCCCCGGACCGCGACCGTCCCCCGATGGTACCGGATCCCCTCTCCGATTTCGAAACGGGCGACCGCCGTGTCCTTTCCCTCGTCGAAGGCAAGCGTTGTCTTCACGGCGGCATCCAGGTACCCGGCATTCCGGTAGAATTCGGCCACCTTCTCCTGGTCCCGCTCGAGCCCGACATAGTTCACATGCGTTCCCGTCCGGTTCCCGACGAGGGCCAGGAGTTCCTCCTGGAGAAAATGGTCGTTTCCCGACAGCACGATCTCCCGGAGAAGGTAGCGGGGCCCCTCCTCGACATGGATCGCGGCGGTGATCCCCCCCCGTTCATCCCAGGAGGTGTCCACGGAGGAGATTTTCATCCGGGCGTATCCCTCCTGCTGGTACAGCCCGACCAGCGCCGCCAGGTCCGCGCTCCAGTCGGCCTCTTCGAACTCCCCGGACCCGGTGACATGGTGGAAGAACCCCCTCTCCCTGGAAAGCATCTGCTTCTTGAGAACCTTCGACGGAATCCGGTCGTTCCCCAGAAAACGGATCTCCTTCAGGTACCCCGCCTCCCCTTCCTCCAGGACGATCTTCAGGAGGCGTTTCCCATCCTCCATCTCCCCGGTTTCCACCGTCACCGCTGCCTTGAGGTGGTTCCTTCCCCGATAGAAGGACAGAAGCCGTTCCCGGAGGTCGTACACCAGCCCCCCCTCGGTGAATTCCTCCTCTCCGCCGCGAAGCCGGATCGCCTTCTCGAGCTTCGACCTGGAGAATTTCTCCTCCCCCTCCCATCGGACCTCGTATCTCGGGCCTTCCTCGACCCGCCCGGCCAGACAGACCCCCTCCCCCTCCTCGCAGGAAACCTCGAACGCGGAAACATGGACGGTGAGGAACCCGGCTTCCTTGTAGGCGGCCCGGAGATCCCGGATCCCCCGGTCGCCGTCCCGGAAGTCGTACGGTTCGCCTTCTTCCAGACCCAGCAGCTCGCGGAGTCCTTCCGGAGGGAAAAACCGTACCCCCTCCATGGCGACGCTCCGGATGACGCCCGGTTCCCCTTCGCGGACCTCGATCCGGATCCTCCCCGCCCCCGTTTCCACGCTGCACGACGCCGACACGGTCACCGCGGCACCGGGAAATCCTTTATCGCGGAGCATCTTCCGGACCGCATCCTCGGCGCCGTGAAGGTCTGCGGCCTCCAGCGAGGCGCCCCGCCGGATGCGCGAGGCGGAGAGAACCATCGCCTCCGTCACCCGTTTCGTGCCGACGACCCTGAGTTCGGAGACCACCGGGGAGGGCCGGAGAAAGAATAGGAGGATCGCCTTCCCGGCTTCCTCCCGGACATACGCGGAGATCTGCTGGAACAGCGACTTCGCGTAGAGACGGCGGATCGATTCCCGCACCGCGTCGGACGTGAGAAGATCCCCCGGCTTGAGCGTCACCAGCCCGGTCAGCTCTCCGTGGGAGATCCGGTAGGGAGAAGCGACCCGGAAGGTCACCGCGGACAGGACCGGGGGCTCCCGGGGGGCAGGCTCCTCCAAGGCGGCCGCAGGGCGGGCGGACAGGAGCACCAGGACACTGAGCGCCCCCACCCACGGGGAGAACCGGCGTCCCCGTTCAGTCCCGGTCATGGAATATGTCCCGGAACTGCCGGTACCGGTACCGGAACCGGACGTCCCCCCCGAGGTCGCCCTCGCTTTCCGATGTGGCGCTCTTCCAGACCCCCTGGAAGAACACGTTCTCGAGGACCTTCAGCTCGGCGGTGGCGCTGCTTTCCGCGGTGCCCCCCACGGCGGTGGAGACCGAGACGGACAGGCGGTCTCCGAAGGATTTCCCGACGGTGAATCTGGGCTCGAAGGACTTGTCGGTCGAGGAGAAGGCGGGTTCGATGGAGAACCGGTCCAGCCCCACGATTCCCCGGATTTCCTCCTCCACCCTCCCCTTGTAGGGTCCCAGGGCGATCGACGCCGCCTCCGCGGCGGACACCGATCCCTCCGCCCCCACCAGGTTCTCCGCGGTGACTCCGAGCGACAGGAGGCTGATGATGTCGTTCTTGCTCAGGGGGGGGTCGGAGGCGAATTCCACCTCGTACTTCTCGAGCGTGCCGGTGACGGAGACGGTGACGGTGACGTTCCCCTTCTTCGTCTCCGCCCGGGCGTCAATCCGGGGGTTGTTCCGCAGCGGGTCCTGGAAGTCGACGTTGAGCAGGGTCACCTGGTACCGGTTCCCGCGGTAGTCGACCGTCCCCTCGACTCCGTCGAAGGAGCCCAGGATGATCACGCGGCGGGTGTCCCCCACGACCTTGAATTCCCCCTTCGCCACCGCGTCCGCGAGGTTGTTCTTCACCCGAATCGTTCCGTCCGCCACCCCGTCGATGTCGAGCCGGATCCGGAAATCGGATTCCTTCCTGCGCGCCGTCACATCCGCGAGTCTCCTGCGAAAATCGAGGAGCGCCTTCTCCAGCTGGATCGACTTCGTGTAGCGGGCCGACTGGACCTCGACCTCCCCCGCGACGACCAGGTCGTCCGGAGGGCCGAACAGTTCCATGTGACCCTGCAGAACCGGATGGAGCTCCTCCGGGTAGGGGTACCGCATGTCGAAGAAGTCGACCGAGAAGAAGAGCCTCTGCTTCCCGTCGTACCGCAGGGGGATCTCCCCCCGCCCGTCCAGGTACCCGCCGCCGCTGCGCCCCTCGAAATCCTCGATGAGGATCCGCTCGCGGCTCAGGACCAGGTCCGCGTGGACCTCCTCGAAGAGCTGCGCGTATTCGCGGAACGAGAGAGTACCCCCTTCCAGACGCCCGGTCCCGACGAGGATGGGGTCGTCCACCCGTCCGGTGACCCGGAGATTCACCCGTACGGTGCCGTCCAGCCTCTCGAAAATGTCGGTGGCCAGGCGAGCCGCCGCCGCGGGAATCCTTCCCTCCAGGCGGAAATCGAGAGCTCCGTCCCATGCGGCGATTCCCGAGACCTGGACCGGGTTCCCCGAGGCCTTCAGCGATCCCCCCCCCCACCGGATTCCTTCCGGCGTCAGCCGGAGGGAGATCTCCTCCCCTGCCAGATCGATTCCGCCCACCCGGTAGCCGAGCCGACGCACCGCGAGAGATCCGGTAGTCCCGGCGAGGCGCCGGAGCGAGCCCGCCGCCTCCACATTCCCTTCCATCTTGAAGTCCGCGCGTTCCCCGGGTTCCCCCGCGCCGTTCCGGAGCGCCGGCGCCGCTCCCCCGGACCCTCCGATGGAGAAGGGTCCCTCGACCCGGAACAGGAACGGCTCGCGCAGGGAAAGGGTGCCGCCGATCCGGGAATCGGGGGTGTGCGTCCCGATTTCTCCCTTCAGCGAATCCCCCTCCTTCTTCACGGAAGCCCGCAGCTCCGCGAAGGAGACATTCGAGGCGGATGGGGAGAGCGCCGACACCGCGAAGGCCAGCTCCGTGACCGCATCCGTCCAGGCTCCCTTGCGCCCGAACAGGGCTCCCGCGAGGACGGTTCCCGCCCCTTCCGCCTTCCATGTGCCCCCGGAGACGATTTCCTTCCTCCCGGCCAGATCCAGGAAAAAACCGGTCGGGACCCGGTCCGCCGCGAACGAAACGGAGAGGGGCCAATCCGGCTCCCTCCGGAAATCCCCCCGGAGGCTCATCGAAGGCGTCCCGGAGGAGATCCGGAAATCTCCGGTTCGTTCGCCGAGCGACCCTTCCGCCGTGACGTTGTCCCATGAGGTTCGAAGCCCTCCCCCGCCCGGCGACCCGACCGGGCCCGGCTCCCGGTAGTCGAGCCGGGGAACCGAAACGGAAAGCCGATCGATCTCCCATCCTCGGTTTCCGGTCCGGGCCAACACCGTGATCCCCGCCTTGCCGCCGATCCTTTCCCCCGCGTCGCGGTCCAGCAGGGAGAGGACCCACCCGAGATCCAGCGTTTCCATCCTTACGGACAGCTCCGCGCCCCGGTTGCCCCCCCCTCCCGTCGCCAGGAAAACGCCGTCTTCGATCTCCCCGCTCGCCCGGACCTTCCAGGAGTCCGCACCTCCCTTCCGGCTCCACCCCCCGGAAACGGACAGGGTCCGCGTCGCGACCGCCCTCCGCCGCACCTCGTCCGCCTCCAGCGACCCGGAAAGGGAAAGATCCCCCCCCCCGACGGACAGCTGGAAGTCGGCGGAACCCCGGCCGGAGATCCCCGCGAGGTGGCGTTCCATCCCGCGCGGATCTTCGCCCAGCGACGCCAGAAACGCGGGGACCCATCTTTCCGCGCGGGAAAAATCGATCTCCCGCACGATCATGGAGGCGTCCAGCAGGAACGGGGCGGGGGAGACGGGGACCGCGACGGTGCCGGTCACCGTCACTTTCGCGACCTCCGCGGGGATGTCCGCAACGAAGTGGATCGTCTTCGCGGGGTCCCCCTCGAACTTCGCGGACACCGGAACCGGGGGAAGGGAGCGGGCCGCCAGATCTCTTACCGTGAACTCCCCTGCGGTGCGCATCCGCGCCGCGGTGCCCGTGACCTCCCAGCCTCCCTGCACTCTTCCCCAGGCAATCGGGTAGCTCCATCCGTACTGCGAGACGGTTCCCGCGGGAGCGCCGAACCTCCCCGAGAACGCGATCGTCTTGTCCGCGAGGCGATAGACCCCTTTCCCGGAGAGCTCCGCCTTCCCCGCCATCCCGCGGAACGACTCCACCGCGATCTCGCGGCCCGGCGCGATGACGGCGGACAGCGACGCTTCGATGGGGAGGGGGATCCGACCGGTCCTGTCGTCCGCTCTCTCCAGGCCACCCGGGTTGCTCACCGAGACGGAGCAACGTACCTTCTCCCGGTCGCCGGACGCCCGGATTTCCGCCGATCCGGAGCCGGACGGTTTATACGGGATCCCCCACTCCCTCCAGGGGGCCGATCCGAAACCGACACGCGTCAGGGAGAGCCTGCCCTCTCCCTTCCCGCTCTTCCAGTCCGCCTCACCGCTCCCCTCGAAGGTCCCTTTCCAGATCGTTCCCCGAAGAGTCCCGATCCGGAGCCGATCCCCGGTGAGCGTGGCCGAAAGCTCCCCTTCGATCGGCGTGTCCCCGAAAAGCCGTGCGTCGCGCAGGAGCAGGTTCACCGATCCTCCGGGCGCCTCCGGGCTTCCCTTCCATGCGGCCGAGAACTCGACATTCCCCTTCGTGGCGACGGCGGATAGCCGGGCCGCCCCCGGGGCTCCCCCCCGGATCCATCCGGCGATATCCGCGCGTCCGGATGTTTTCAGATCTGCGGAACCCCCTCGGGTATCCACCATCCCGGAGACGAGCAGGGAGGCCGAAGCGCCCGTGGCACGGAAATTCCGGACCCTTACGACCCCGTCCCGGAAGAGGAGGTCGACGTTCGCGGTGTCGAAGGGGACGCTTCCCTCGCCCGCCCCGGGGAGGCGCACGGTCGCGGCGGAGCGGGCGAAGGAGCCGCTCGCCTGGGTCCCCAGGAACCGGACGTCCCGGATCCGGAACTGCGGGACTTCCGTTTTCCACCGGACCAGTGGTCCGATCGGCCCAGCCGTAAGCGTTCCGTCCTGCAGCAGGACCTCGGGGATCGGGTCCCCTTCCCCCTTCCCGTCCCGAGGCACCCGGATCCTCTCGAGCAGGGGCCGGTTCCCTTCCTGGAAATGCAGCGCGAACCTCCGCAGCCGCACACGCGAGACCGGGGAGTATCCCGACAGGATTCTGCCCGGGGAGATCGTGAGATCGGCCTGTTCCGCACGGAGGAGGGGCAGCCCGGCCTCCGCATCCTCCACGACCAGGTTGTCCAGGGATACTCGCAGGCCCATCGGCTGGAACCGGAGGTTCCGGAAACTCACCTTCAGGCCGAGTCTCGCGCTCTCTTCCGCGATCGTCTCCTCGGCCTTTCGCAGAAGCTGGGGGACTTCCCGGAGGAGGATCCAGATGCCCAGAATGAGCAGCAAGGCCAGAAGAACGCCCAGGACCGCCCACCGCACCCGTCGATTCGTCATAAGGATCGATTATAAAGGAAGGGGGTGGAGCGGGCGACCGGATTCGAACCGGCGACGTCAAGCTTGGGAAGCTTGCATTCTACCCCTGAATTACGCCCGCATCCCCAGCGCTGTGTACCACAGAGTTCCCCCCGGATGCAAGCCTTCGGGAAACCGTACCGCACTTCCCCGCGGCCTCATTGGCGGAAGGACTCGGTCCGCTGCCGGACGTCCCGGTAGTCCGGCGCGGTCTCGTAAATCGACAGCAGGATCTCCCGGGCCTCCTCTTCCCTTCCCGCCCGGGCCACCAGCAGGGCTTTCTGGTACCGGACGTCGAGAGCCGCCGACTCGTCGAGATCGTCCGTGGACAGCACATCGTCCAGGGCGGCCACAGCGGATTCCAGGTCTCCCATCGAGGCCAGCGTCTCCGAGAGCAGGCAGGAAGCGCCGAGAAAGAGGGGGGGGTGGCGGCGGGCCGTGGCGAACTCCTCGACCGCTTCGGCCAAAAGCCCCATCTCCTTGTAAGCGATCCCGAGATTGTACCTCGCCTCCGGATCGGACTCCCCGATCTCCTCCTGCACCTTGGCCTGCAGCCGGCTGACCGCGTCCTTCACCATCCGTTCCTCTTCGGGATCCACGTCCGCCGCGCCCGACTCCTCCTTCACGGAGGGCGCCGGCACGGGCGAGGGGGGAGCAGGCTGCGGTTCGGCGAGCCGCTTCGCGGCATCCGTGAAGGACATCGCGCCCGCCAGATGGGACTCCCGCCCCTCTTCGAGGGCGCGGAGGACCGTCTCCACCTGGTCGGCCCGTTCCTGGGAATCGTCCGTCGACCGCCCGGAAACGGCGACCCGTTTCAGGATCGGCAAGGCCTCGTGGCTCCTCGCCGCGGCGAGCCACAGGAACCCGCAGGACTCCAGCATCCCGGGGTTGTCGCCGGCCCGTGACAGGAGCGTGTTCATCCGGGTGGCGAACTCCGGTACCATTCCGGCCGGAACGACATGGACCGCGGCTTTCTCCAGCTCGTTCACGGCCTCGTGGAATTTCCTCTGCCCAAGGAGGACGTCGGCTGCGAGGAAGGTGGGGAGGGGGCTCCCCGGCATGCTCCCCGCCACCTGCCGGTAGAACTCGATCTTCTGGTCGTCGTTCGCGAAGCGGACTCCGCCCGACGCGATCTCCTGGAGCTGATCCTGGGCGTCCCGCAGGTGCCCCTGCTGGGCCTGGAGGCGGATGAGCCACTTCTGGAGATCGAGATTGGAGAAATCGTGCTTGAGGATGTGGCGGAGCACGGCGATCGCCTTGCCCGTGAACCCGCTCTTCTCGTACAGGACGGCCGTCCTGGCGAGCTGGTCGATCCCCTCGACGATCTCCCCCTGCCGGAGCAGGAAGAGGCCGAGCTTCTGCCGGGCCTGCGGATCCTGGGGGGACTCCTGGACCTTCCGGGAAAGGGAGCCCCGGTCGTCTTTCGAGCTGGGGGTGAACAGCTTCTTGAACGAGTCCCGAAGTCCCACCGTCTACCTTCCTCCGATCTCCCTGTCCCGGGCCGGGAGAGCCTCCTTCGCCTGCGTCATCCCTGTTTGCCCGTGAAGTTCGTCCAGAGCCGGCCTTCCGTGAAGTCCGGGGCGCTCATGATCCGCTTGTGGAATTTCACGGTGGTCTTCACCCCGTCGATCCGCAGCTCGTCGAGCGCCCTCACCATCCGCTGGATCGCCTCGTTCCGGTCCTCCCCGTGGACCACCAGTTTCCCGAGGAGCGAATCGTAGGTCGGGGGAACGGTGTATCCCGGGTAGATGGCGGTGTCCACGCGGATCCCGAACCCCCCGGGGAAGATGCACGACTCGATCCGTCCCGGGCTCGGGATGAAGGTCTCCGGATCCTCCGCGTTGATCCGGCACTCGATGCTGTGGCCGCGGAACTGGATCCCTTTCTGGTCGAACCGGAGCTTCTTCCCGTCGGCGATCCGGATCTGCTCGCGGACGATGTCCACGCCGGTGATCATTTCCGTGACCGGATGCTCCACCTGGATGCGCGTGTTCATCTCCAGAAAATAAAATTCCCCATCGGGAACGTAGAGGAACTCCACCGTCCCCACGTTATTGTATCGCACCGCCGTCGCGGCATCCACCGCCGCTTTGCGCACACGGTTCCGCAGCCGGGTCGGGAGGAAGGGCGCGGGCGCCTCCTCGATCAGCTTCTGGTGGCGCCTCTGCACGGAGCAGTCCCGGTCTCCGAGGTGCACGACGCTGCCGAACCGGTCGGCCATGATCTGCACCTCGACATGCCGGGATTGCTCGAAATACTTCTCGATATAGACGTCCGGAACCCCGAACGCGGACAGCGCCTCCGACTGCGCCGTGAGAAAGGCGTTGATGAAGGAGGCCGGGGAGTGGACGATCTTCATCCCGCGCCCGCCGCCGCCCGCCGCCGCCTTGATGATCACGGGGAATCCGATCTCCTTCGCGATGCGGAGACCCTCTTCGTCCTCGGAGATCGCCCCGTCGCTGCCGGGCACGGTGGGAATCTTGACCTTGCGCACCGCCCTTCGCGCCTGGACCTTGTCCCCCATCAGGCGGATCGCCTCCGAGGAGGGTCCGATGAACTTCACGCCGTAGTTTTCGCAGATCTCGGCGAACGCGGGATTCTCCGCGAGGAATCCGTATCCGGGATGCACGGAATCGGCGTCTGTGGTCTCGATCGCGCTGAGGATGGAGGGAACGTTGAGGTAGCTCTCGGCGCTGGGGGGCGGCCCCACGCAAACGGACTGGTCCGCCATCTTCACGTGCATGGCATCCTTGTCCGCGGTGGAGAAGATCGCCACCGTCTTGATTCCCATCTCCCGGCAGGTCCGGATGATGCGGACCGCGATCTCCCCCCGGTTGGCGATGAGCACCTTGTGGATCACGGCACCCTACTCCACCGAGATGTGGAACAGCGACTGGCCGTAGGCGACGGGCTGCGCGTTCTCGACGAGGATCGCCACCACGGTCCCGCTCGCATCGGACTCGATCTGGTTCATGATCTTCATCGCCTCCACGATGCAGAGGATCTGCCCCTTCGTGACCCGCATCCCGACCTCGACGAAGGGCGCGGCATCCGGAGCGGGAGCACGGTAGAAGGTCCCCACGATCGGGGAGACGACCTCCTTGGCCGCGGCCTTCGGGGGAGTCTCGGGCTTCGGGGGCGCCGCGGGGGCCGGCGGAGGCTGGGGGGGCTCGGAAGCCGGACGGGATGCCGGAAGGGGCCGCGGCTCCAGGACCGCACCCCGGCGGACCTTCAGCACGTTCTCCCCGCGGGAGACCTCCAGCTCGGACACATCGGTCCCTTTCAACAGCTCCAGGATTTCCCGGATCTCCTTGACGTTCATGTCGTCCCCCTCAGGCTCTCTCGATGTAGGTTCCGGTCCGGGTGTCCACCTTCACCCGGTCCCCCTCGTTCAGGAACAGGGGGACCTGGACGATCGCGCCGGATTGCAGCTTCGCCTGCTTGGTCGCCCCGCTCACCGTGTCGCCCCGCACGCCGGGCTCCGTTTCGGAGATCGCCAGCGCGATGAAGATGGGCAGGTCGATCCCGATCGGTTCTCCGCGGAAGAAGAGAATCTTGACCGCGAGGTTCTCGATCATGTAGTTCGCGGCGTCGCCCATGTGGTCCTCGTCGAGGTAGATCTGCTCGTAGGAGCCGGTGTCCATGAAATGGAAGGCGTTCCCCTCCCGGTACAGGAACTGCATCCCCCGCTCCTCGAGGTCCGGCTTGCTCACCTTGTCCCCGCTTCGGAAGGTATGCTCGAGCACCGACCCCGTCTTGAGGTTCTTCAGCTTCGTCCGCACGAAGGCGCCGCCCTTGCCCGGCTTGACATGCTGGAAGTAGACGATGACGTACGGATCCCCCTCGAACTCGATCTTCAGGCCGTTCCGGAAATCGGTGGTCGTATACATCCGCCTCTCTCCTCAGGCGACCTGCATGCGGGATTTGGGAAGGTAGGTCAGGCGTTCTCCCCGGGTTCCCGTGACCCGTATCATATCCTCGATCCGGACGCCCCCCAGCCCCGGGATGTAGACCCCCGGCTCCACGGTGACTACCATCCCCTCGTCGAGCCGGTCGCGCGAGCGCGCGGAGAGGGAGGGCCGCTCGTGTACGTCCAATCCCACGCCGTGGCCGGTGGAATGAACAAAATACTGCAAAACCCCGGAGCGGTCCAGCGATTCCCGCACCCGCGCGTCCACCTCACGGCAGGCGACTCCGGGTCGGACCGCCCGGATCCCGGCCTCCTGCGCCCGGAGCACCGCATCGTAAATCCTTGCGAGATCCTTCGAGGGGCGTCGGGGAAGGATCGTGACCGTCTCGTCGGAGCAGTACCCCCGAAGCCGCGCCCCCAGGTCGATCACCACGGGGCCG
The DNA here is from genome assembly GCA_001797615.1 of Deltaproteobacteria bacterium GWC2_65_14. Taxonomy (NCBI): domain Bacteria; class Deltaproteobacteria; species Deltaproteobacteria bacterium GWC2_65_14. The sequence continues at coordinate 14,014 of MGPV01000008.1, read as the reverse complement.
GTCTTCGCGATCCTCCCGGAGGAGGGGGTGGCGTGGGGCATCGCGGAGCGGGCCCCGGAGGCGACGATGGCGCGGAAGGACTCCTCCGCTCCCTGCCGCTTCATCCCGCGGGCCAGGTCGGCGGCGACCTCCGATTCCCTCCGTCCGCGGATCCCCTCCACGAGGACCTCGAGCAGCGACCCCGAGGCGGTGATCGCCGCCTCTTCCATCGCCCGGATCTCTCCACCGTCCTTGCGCATCCGGAGCGGCTCCACCGGATCCGGAAGGGCCGTCCAGCGCCTGTCGTCCCGGCCCGCCACCTTGCGGAAGAGTTCCACGGAAAGGTGACGGGATTCGAATCCGATCCGCGGTGCACGGCGCAACCCGAGGGCCCTGCCCGCCCCGCGGATCCGCCGGGCGATCTCCTTCCACTTCCGGTCGGTGATCACGACCTCCGCTCCGGACACCTCCTGCCGGGCCTGCTCCCGGTACCTTCCGTCGGTGAACAGCGTCGCGCTGCCCCCGGCCACCAGCAGCGCGGCGTCGCTCCCGGAAAACCCCGTCAGATACCGGATGTTCGTGAGCCTCACGCAGAGGAAGAGGTCGACCCTTCGCCGGGCGAGCGACCCGCAGAGCCGGCGGATCCGTCCGATCTCCCGCGGGGTTCCTTCCTGACGGAGGAAGCCTGCGGCGCTACGCTCCGCCACGGGCCTCTTCTTTCCTCAGGTGATCGAGCAGGGCGTACAGGGAGAGGAGGTACCCGAACCCGCCGAAACCCGAAATCCTCCCCACCACCACGTCCTCGATCATGGAAACCTTGCGGAACGGCTCCCTCCCTGCGGGATTGCTCAGGTGGACCTCCACGGAGGGAAGCCCGGAATAGATCAGGGCGTCGCGGATCGCGACGCTGGTGTGCGTGAAGCCGGCGGGGTTGATCACGATCCCGTCCGCCGACCCGGCCGCCTCCTGCAGGCGTGCGACGATCTCCCCCTCGTGGTTGGACTGGAAGAAGTCCACGGCGGCTCCCTCCTTCCGGCCCGCGGCGGCCACCTCCCTCCGGATCTCCTCAAGGGTCTTTCTTCCGTACCGTTCCGGCTCCCGCGTCCCCAGGACGTTCAGGTTCGGGCCGTTGACGAACAGTACCCGGAGGGTGCGGGAGGCGCTGCGCCCGCCCCGTGCGGCGGCGTTCCCGGGGGATTTCCGGGACGCGGACATCAGAGCATCTCCCGCGCGCGGAATGCCCCCCGCCGGAGCAGAAACCGGCACTTTCCGGGGACAGCCCCAGGGTCCGCGACCAGCAGGAGAAAGTAGTCGCCGGTCACCCGGCGGAAGTAGATCTGCCCCCGGTCTCCCGCCAGGAAGACCTCGGAGCATTCCCCGAGCCCGTTCTCCCTTGCGATCCGGCCGGACTCCTTGAAGAACTGCGCCATCTCCGCGCAGAGGGCCCCGAGGTCCTGCGCCTCCGGCACGGCCGACCATTCCGCGACAGCGAGGCCGTCCGCGCCGGCGAGCGCTCCCCCGCGCACCGCCGGATCTTTCGCATGGAACCCCTCAAGGATTTCACGAAAGGACATACCCGTACTCCTTCGCGATCGTCTGGAGGAAGAGGTGAAGCCGTCGGATGACCGGCGCAGTCTCCCGGACGGACTGCGTCGATCCCCGCTCCCGGTCCGCCGGCTCTTCGGGCCGGTTCGATTCCTTCCACGCAAGGGCGCGGGGATCCGCCGGATGTTTTTCCAGGATCCCCTCGACGATCTCCAGCGCCTCCCGTCGTCTTCCCTGCTTCCAGTAGACGTCCGCCATGGTGATCGTCCGGACGGGGGGAGGCCCGGCCGGCGGTCCCTCCCGGACGATTTCCTCCCCGTCCCCGGCCTCGGGGACATCGGCCGGACGCAGTTCGAAGGCCCCTTCCTCCAGGATGAGCATATCCTCGAGCGGGGGGGATTCCTCTTCCGGCTGCGCCGGGAAGGCTCCCCCGAATTCCTGCTCGATCCGCCGCGCGGCCCGTTGCGCCCGGGGATCGGAAGGATACTGTTGCAGCGCTTCCTTCGCCATCTCCCAGGCCCCCGGTCCGTTCCCGGCGCGCCGGTAGGCATCCGCGAGGAGGAGCATTGCGGGAAGGTTCCTCGGGTCGTCGACGACCCGCTGTTCGAGGGCAACGATCTCTTCCGGCAGCGGCACGCCGTCCTCCGCCCGGAGGGGGTCCGGTCCCGCGGCCGCAGCGCTCGTCCGTGCCCGCAGGATCTCCCGGATCTCCGAACGGATGTCAGGCAGTTCCCCCCGCAGGAGAGCCACGGGGATCCGGCGGAGCTCGGAATCCCCTGCCGCGGTCACCAGCGGCATCTCGATCTCCGCGACGACCCGCTTCTTGTCCATCCCCACGGCGGAGGCGATCGACGAAAGCGGGATGTCCGGATCGTCGAGGGAAAACCCGAAGGCCAGCAGCAGGCGGATCGCCCGGTCGGTCACCTCGGGAGGCGTGACCCCCTGTCGCCGGGAGAAGAGCAATTCCCAGGCCAGCCCCATCGCGACCGCCTCTCCATGGAGGAGCCGTGAATAGCCGGAGGCCTGCTCCAGAGCGTGCCCGACCGTGTGCCCGAGGTTCAGGACCCGCCGGGCCGAGGATTCCCTCTCGTCCCGCTCGACCACCGCCGCCTTGAACGCCACGGCCGCGCGGACCATCGTCCTCCAGTCCCGGGCGGGCATCGCCCTCCACTTCTCCCCGTGCCCTTCGAGAAGACCGAGCAGCGTACCGTCCCCGGCCAGGGCGCACTTGAGCACCTCGGCCATCCCGGACCGAAGGTTCCTCTCGTCGAGGGTCAGGAGGAAGGTTTCGTCGATGAAGACCGCGCGTGGCTGATGGAACGCCCCCACGAGGTTCTTCCCCTCCCGGAGGTTGAACCCGGTCTTTCCCCCGACGCTGCTGTCCACCTGGGAGAGGAGGGTCGTGGGAATCTGCACATACGGGATCCCCCGGAGGAAGGTGGCCGCCGCGAATCCGGCCATGTCCCCGACGACCCCGCCGCCGAACGCAACGACCAGCGAGTCCCTCCCCGCCCCGTGCCGCGCGAAAAAGGAATAGATCTCCCGGACCTGCTCCCAGCTCTTCCCCTCCTCTCCTGGGGAAAGGGGGAGCACCTCGTGCGCGATCCCGATGAGCCAGTTCCGGATATCGTCCCCGTAGATCGCGTTGACGTTGCGGTCCGTGACCACGAAGACCGAGCCGCCCGGATAGAAGCGGCAGATCCACTCCTGGAAGAGGGAATAGATGCGGCTTCCGAAAAAGATGTCGTAGGCCCTGTCGCCCAGCGAGACCGTCAGGATCTCCGGATGCATCCCCGATTCCCTCCCCCGGCGGACAGGTCCCGCCCGGACCCTCCTTCCGGCCGGCTGCCGATCCCCGAAAGCACGAGATCGGCCACCTCCCGGACTGTTTTTCCGTCGGTCTCCACGGTAAGGTCCGCCCGCTCGTAGGCCGGGCGCCGCCGTTTCATCCGTTCGCCGATCTCCCGCTCCCGTTCCGCGGCGTCACCCCCGGATCCCTCCCCCGGAAGCAGCGGCCGGGACCGGTCGCCCGGGAGCCGCGCCAGGACGGCGCCGGGGCTCACGTCCAGGAAGACCACGGGTGCGTACCGTTTGAGCATCCTCCGGCTCCCGGCGTCCAGGAAGGCGCCGCCTCCCGTGGCGATCACACGCCCGGGAACCGAAACCGCATCCCGGACCGCTTTCCTCTCCATCTCCCGGAAGGCAGGCTCGCCCCGGGCGGCGAAGATCTCCCGAACGCTCGCTCCCGCGGACCTCTCGATCCGGTCGTCCAGATCCACAAGCTCCGCATCCATCCTCCGGGAAATCTCCCGGCCGACCGACGTCTTCCCCGATCCCATGAAGCCGATCAGGACGACGCCGGAAAATCCGCGCGGGCCGCTCATCGGAACCCGGCCCTGCGCAGGTAGCCCGCATAATTATATTGGATTTCCCGCATCGAATCGCCCCCGAATTTTCCGAGAAAGGCGCCGGCGAGGACGATGGCGACCATCGATTCGGCGACGACCGAGCAGGCCGGCACGGCGCACACGTCGCTTCGCTCCCGGTGCGCGGAGGTCCGGCGCCAGCTTCCGATCCGGACGGTCCGCAGAGGCACGGCCTGGGTGGGAATCGGCTTCATCGCCGCGCGGACGACGACCGGCGACCCGTTCGTCATCCCTCCCTCGATCCCGCCTGCCCGGTTCGTCCTGCGGTGGAACGGCATGCGGAATCCCCCGTGGAACCGTTCCCCCTTGCCCGCTCCCGGAAAGATCTCGTCGTGCACCTCGTTCCCGAACCGGAGCGCGACCCCCATCCCGCCGCCGATCTCCACTCCCTTGATCGCGGGGATGCTCATCACCGCCTTGGCCAGCAGCCCGTCGAGCCGAAGGTCCCAGGAGGCGAACGAACCGAGCCCCGGAGGAACCCCCCGTGCGATCACCTCCACGACCCCTCCGACCGTGGAGCCCTTCCGCTTCGCCCGGTCGATCGCCCGCTCCGCCCGTTCCGCCGCCTCCGGGTCCGCCATGCGCAGGCCGCTCCCCTCCGCTTCCACGGCCCGTTCCCACACGCCCGGGATCCCGTCGCGGACGCGGACCTTCCCGATGGAGAGCACGTGCCCCGCGATATCCACCGTGAACTCCCGAAGGAGGAGCCTCGCCAGCGTCCCGGCGGCGACCCTGGCGGCCGTTTCCCTCGCGCTGGCTCTCTCCAGCACGTTCCGTACATCCCGGTGGTCGAATTTGAGAACCCCGGGCAGATCCGCATGCCCCGGCCTGGCGGTGTCGAGCGGGGCGATCCCTTTCCCGTCCCCCTCCCGGGACATCTTCTCCCGCCAGTTCTCCCAGTCGCGGTTCCGGATCAGCATCGAGACGGGGCCCCCGAGGGTCTTCCCGAAACGGACCCCCGAGAGGATCTCCACCTCGTCCCGCTCGATCCGCATCCGCTCCCCCCTACCGTACCCGGCCTGCCGCCTTGCGAGCTGGCGGTTCACCTCCTCCGTGCGGACGGACAATCCCGCGGGAAGCCCCTCGACGACGCTCACGAGCGCCGGGCCGTGCGTCTCCCCCGCCGTGTGGAACCGAAACCGGGACAACCGGAACCTCCTCGGGGCATCCCCCGTCACCCCGCGTTCCCGAAATGGAACGGAGCACCCGCCCCTTTCGAGCAGGTGCTCCGGTGAACGGGTCGCGTTGCCGGCTTTAGGGCGCCTTGGCCTGTGCGGCCTCCAACTTCAGGATTTTCGGCGTGATGAAGATCAGCAACTCCCTGTTGCTCGAGGAACTCGTGTTCTTCTGGAAAAGATACCCGAGAATCGGAATCTTGGATAGCCAGGGCACCGCGGCCTGGTCCTCTTTCCGGGTCACCTGCAGGATCCCGCCGATCACGGCGGTCTCGCCGTCCCGGATCAGCACCTCCGTGGTCGCCTTTTTCTTGTTGATGGCCGGCTGCCCGGAGGCCCCCACATCGCCCTGGGAATCGTTCTTCGCCTCGAGCTTCATGATGACGCTTCCATCGGGGGTGATCTGGGGTGTCACCTTCAGGCTCAGCGTGGCGTCGATGAACTGCGTCTGTGTCCCCGACGCGGACACGGTGGAGTACGGGATCTGCGTGCCCTGTTCGATCACCGCCTCCCTGTTGTCGATCGTGACGACCTTCGGAGAGGAAACCACCCTCCCTTTCCCGGACGCCTCGAGCGCCGACAGCGAGAGATCCAGCCGCAGGTTGTCCCGGAGGATCCCGAAACCGATCCCGCCGCCCGACCCGAGACCCACCGACGCGGGCAGGTTCACCGCGTAGTTCGGAGGCGTGGCCGTCGGTGAGAACGGGATGGTATTCGTCAGCGTCTGCCCCGGAATGAAGGACCCTGTCGTGTCCTGGATCCCGGTCACGCCGACCTGCGTCCCTCCCCGGTTATGCCAGGAGCCGCCCCACTGGACGCCGAGCTCCCTCGAGAAGGAGGTGTCGACTTCCACGATCCGGGCCTCGATCAGCACCTGGGGGATCGGCGTGTCGAGCGTGGTGATGAGCGCCCGGACCTCCTCCACATTCTTCCGGAGGTCCCGGATGACGATCGTGTTCGTCCGGTCGTCGATCTGGACCTTCCCCCCTTCGGAGAGGAGGTCCTTGGTCTTCGCCGCCATGTCAGAGGCCTTCCCGTAGTTCACCGAGATGGTCTCGACGACCCCTTCCAGGGTCGCCTGGAGCTTCTCGACCTCCTTCTTCGCGTCCAGCCGCGACTTTTCCTCTCCCCGCAGGGCGGACAGAGGGGCGATCCGGAGAACGTTCCCCTCCTGGCTGACCCCCAGGCTCTTCGACTTGAGGACGATGTCCAGCGCCTGGTCCCAGGGCACGTTGATCAGGCGGATGGATACCCTACCCTTCACGTCGTCCGTGGTGATGATGTTCAGGTTGCTGACCTCCGCGATGATCCGGAAGATGTTCGCCAGGTCGGCATCCTTGAAATCGAGGGAGATCCTCTGCCCGATGTATTTTCGCTGCGCGCCGGACTGGTGGGTTACGAAACCCCAGTTTCCCGCCCGGGACTTCTCCTCGGTTCCGACGGCGGAGGGAGCCGCCGCGGTCATCCCGGAATCGGACGGCACTGCCATACCCTTCAGCTCCGCGACCTTCGTTCCCTTCTCCCCTCCCGGCTTCTTCGGGAAGGAGAGGACCACCGCGTTGTCCCGTCCGCCGACCGTATAGGAGGAACCGGGCACGTACAGCACGGACACCTCCACCCCCTTCTTACCGGAGGAGGGGGTCACCATGTTCACGGGGATGCCGAATTTCCTCGCGTCCATCGCCCGAAGCAGTCCCTTCTCGGCGACGGTTCCGGGGAACAGGAGGGTAACGCTGTTCTTCCCTTCGGAGACCTCATGCGAAGGATTCCCCGCGGTCGTCACGACCACGTTCGTGGAATCGGGTAGATCCTCGAGATCCACCCCGAGGACCGCGAGGCCGGAAGCCCCTTCCTTCCCAGCCGGACGGTCGAGGCTGGTCACCTTCTCCTCCTGTCCGCCGCCCACGGAGAGGACCAGCTTGTCCCCCTCCGCGCTCACGAGGAACGGAAACGGGGCATCCTCGGGAGTCTCCACCAGGAGCCGCACCTTGTCCCCCTGCTGGGAAACCTTCACCGATTTCACCTGGGGGGTATCCGCCGGGATCTCCGAAGCCGCCGTCCCCTGGGCCACTCCCCAGATGTCCACCACGATCCGGAACGGGTCGTTCAGCTTGAAGGAGTTGTAGTTCTCGATCTTCCCGTCGATGGCCGCCTCGATGTTCGTGTGATACGGGGTCCTGGAAACGATCACTTCCCGGAGACTCCCGGCGAGCGGCTTCCCGGCCGCCTCCTCGGCGGACCGGGCCGGCGCGGGCAGAAGCGCCGCGACGATCAGCGCCAGGGTCGCCAGATAGACCCGGGAACGCCGGGAACGTTGCACGTCGGGAACACGCTCCCCGGTTTCGCCCCTTCCCCGACATGGAGAGACCCCCGTCGTCTGGTGATGCGAGGGGTACCGGCCCTCGGGCCGTGCCAAGGTCATCATCATTTCCCTCCTGCGGTCTGAAGCTTCAGGGAGCTCTCTCGCTCGACCTTCACGCCAGTGTAGTCACGAAACGTTTCCCGAACTACGATTTCGTCCTCCGTGATCCGGGTGACGACTCCTCCGGTGCTGCCCATCTTCGTCCCGACCCCCACGGTGTATCCCCTGCCTTCCGCATCCTCCACGAGCGCTTTCGTAATCCCGGGGCCCCAGATCACCCCCACGAATTTCAGCTCCCCCAGGTCGTACCGCTGCAGCGGGGGAAAGGAGGAGAGATCGGTCCGCGCCGTTTTCGCCTCCACCTTGATGAACGGAACGAAGGGATCCCGCTTCCCGGCGGGGCTGTACAGCGTCAGGGCGGCAGCCGGTTTCGCCGCCTCCGCCAGCGCGGGTCCGGCGGCGGCCGCCGCCGTCGCCTCCTCCTTCGCGAGAGGCTTGCGGACGACCGGAGCGGGGGGTTCCTCCTTCGAGCATCCTCCCGCGCCGAGCGCCAGAATCAGGGCGAAGGCCGGAGCGGCCAGGAACATCCGGGGATATCGCGTCATTTCTTCGTTCCTTTGTCTCCCGCCGCCTGATTTTCCAGGAATCGGAAGGTGGTCGCGGAACAGCTGACGTTCACACGCAGCCGGTTATCGCCCGCCGTCCTCGGCAAGGAAAAGGTGATGTCCCTCAGGTTCACGATGCGGGGAAGATGTCCCACCCGGTCGGCGAAGAGCACGAAGCCGTGGTATTCGCCGTTCAGGCTGAGAGAGAACGGGATCTCGGCGTAGAATCCCTTGGCCGCCTCCCCCTGGGGGGAGAACTTCAGGAATTCCAGCCCCGACTCCCTTCCCAGGTCGGAGATGTTCTTCAGGAGGTTGGGAATCTCCGCGGAGTTGGGGAGCTGCTCGAGCAGAAGCCCCAGCTGCTCCTCGAGACGGCGCACCTCCTCGCGGAAGGAGGGGAGATTCCTCGCAATCACCTCCTGCTCCTTGATCTTGCTCTCCAGCTCGGCGAGCCTTGTTTCCAGGGAGGCAACGCTCTGGGACGCGTTCCGGTAATACAGGTAGTAGTATCCGACCCCCGCGAGCAGGCAGACCAGGATCGCGAGGAAGATCTTCTGCTTCGGCGGTACCTTCGAGAGATCCCCGAGTTTTGGCGCCATCCCGTTCCCTTTCCCTCGCCGCCCGCCCCGTCAGTCGGAGACGGCGATGAACGTCAGGTTGAACTTCACGAGCTTCGCGTTCATGACGTTGGCCTGGTCCGCGGAGCCGAGCACGACGTCGCGGAACCGGCCTGTCTGGGCGAGGGCTGTCATGAAGTTCGCAATGATGTAGTTGTTCAGGGCGACCCCGTTCAAACTCACCTTGTCGTCCTTGACGGAGAGCTGGTCGATCCAGCACTTCTCCGGAATGGATGCGGAAACCGCCTCGAAGATCTTCACCGGGCCGGTCCTTCCCGCCTGGAGCTTCGAGATGATGTCCACTTTCTGCTGCAGCTCGCCCTTGCGCGCCTTGAACTTCTCGACCTCCCCGATCTCCTTCTGCAGGCGGGCCACCTGATCGTTCGCGGCCCCGATCCTCGTGTTCAGGTCCTCGATCTTCCCGGTCACCATCCGGAAATGGAAAAACAGGCCCGCGAGAACCAGCACGGGGATCAGCAGGAACAGGATATCCGTGTTGAACTGGGTCTTCTTCTTCCGCTTTCCCCGGACCAGGTTTATCCGGATCATCGCCGATCCTCCAGGTTGCGGAGCGCGAGCCCGATGGACACGGTCCCCGCGGTGGCGTTGGACGCCACCGCCGCCGGGTCCACCGTGCGCTCATCGAGCGAGAGCCCCTCGAACGGGTCGAAGAGCTCCACGTCCACTCCGATCTTCTCGGCAAGCGCCTCCTTCAGGAACATCGATTTCGCCGCACCCCCCGTGAGATAGACCTTCGTCACCAGCCGGTCCGGATACGTGGCCGAGAAGAAGTTGTGGGACCGCTGGGCTTCCGTCGCGAGGATCGTCGAGACGGTCCGCATGACCTCCGTCAGCTTTCCCGCGCGCTCTTCCGCGGTCTTCCGCCCGGTCTTGAGCTCTTCGGCCGTCTCGAAGCTGACGGCGAGCTGCTTCTGGATCTCGGAGGTGTAGATCCCGCCCCCCATCGGGACATCCCGGGTGAACAGCGGAACCCCCGCGTGGAGGATGTTGATGTTCATGAAGGAGGCTCCCACGTTCACCACCATGGGAACCTGCTCGTCCGACACCGGGCGGCAGAGCTCGAAGGCGTTCCCCACCGCGATCGAGTCGATGTCGACGATCGCGGGGGTGAGGCCGGCGTCCTTCACGACGGACAGGTAGTCGTTCACGAGGTCGGTCTTCACGGCCGCGAGGAGTACATCCATCTTGGACGGATCGTCCTTCAGCGGACCGATCACCTGGAAGTCGATCTTGACGTCCTTGATGTCGAAGGGAATGTACTGTTCGACCTCCCACTGGATGGATTCCTCCAGTTCCTCGGGGGTCGTCGTGGGAAGGACGACCTTCTTGATGATCACCGAGTGGCCGGAAAGGGAGGTCGCCACCTCCTTTTCCCGGACCTTCAGCTCGCGGAGGGCGGTCTTGATCCCCTCGATCACCGATGCATGGTCCATGATCGCCCCGTCCACGATGGCGTCGGGCGGCAGGGGGAAGACCCCGAACTTCTTCACCTTGTACTCGGCGCCCACCGCTTTCATGTGGGCGAGCTTGATCCCGCTGGATCCGATGTCGAGCCCGATCAACTCCTTCTTTCCGAACAGTCCCATGTCCGCTCCCGTCCGGTCAGTCTTCCTTGCGGAAGACCTTCTCCCTGTCCGACAGCTGGAGGCCGAGCGACAGGATGATCTTCCGCTTCGTGTCCATCCGGCACGTCATGCCCTTTTCCACCCGGTCGATCGTGAGGACCGAGAGCCCGGCCCTCCTCGCCAGCTCCGCCTTGCTCATCAGGAGCCCTTCCCGGATCTTTCGGACGTTGTTGTTCTCCACTTTAATCTTCATCCCCGGTTTCACCGCCACGCTTCCTCTCCGCCGTCGACTCCCGGCCGGATCCCCTTCCCCGGGCCGGAACCTCTCTGGTAAGGAAAATGTTACCGTGGGAAGAATTAATGTCAAGCGATTTTTAACTGAACCTTAAAGTAACATAATTATGCTAAATTACCATCAATTGATCCCGTATGCTTTGGCCTTGTACAGGAGCGCCGGGTGGCTGATCCCGAGCAGCTCCGCCGCCTTTGGGCGGCTCCCGCCGCACCGCTCGATCGCCATCCGGATCAATTGCTTCTCCACCTCCTTCACGGCGGCCTTCAGGTCCGGCTTCCCGAGAGGAACCTGCACCTGCAGGACGACCTGCGGGGTACCGCCGCTCTCCCCGCCCCCTCCCGCCTTCCAGATGGCAAACAGGGCGTCCCGCGAAATCTCCCCCTCCCGCCCCAGCAGGACGCACCGTGCGGCCAGGTTCTGCAGCTCCCGCACGTTCCCGCGCCAGTCGTGGGCGGCGAGGGTCTCCAGCGCCTCCGGGGAGAACCGCATCTCCCCCTTCCGGTATTTCCGGCAGGCATCCGCAAGGAACCGGCCGGCCAGAAGGGGGATCTCCTCCCTGCGCTCCCGCAGGGGGGGAATGTGGATCCGGATGACGTTCAGCCGGTAGAACAGGTCCTCGCGGAACCGCCCTCCACGGACATCCTCGTCGAGGTCCCGCGACGTCGCCGCCAGGACCCGGACATTGACCCGGCGGACCTCCGTGTCCCCGAGCCGGCGCACCTCCCCCTCCTGGAGGAACCGGAGGAGCTTCGTCTGGAGCGGGAGGGGCAGCTCCCCGATCTCGTCGAGGAAGAGCGTCCCCCCGTCCGCCTCCTCGATCAGCCCCGCCCGGTCCGACTTCGCCTCGGTGAAGGCTCCCTTCCGATGGCCGAACAACTCGTTTTCGAGAAGGGTCTCGGGGATCGCCCCGCAATTGATGGCGACGAACGCCTTCCCCCTTCTGCGCCCCGCGTAGTGGAGCATCCGGGCCACCAGCTCCTTCCCGGTCCCGCTCTCCCCGGTGACCAGGACCGTGGTGTCGTAGTCCTTCACCTGCTCCACCAGGCGGACGACCTCCTCCATGGATCGGCTCGCCCGGAGGAAATCCTCGGGACGGTACGCCTTCTCCACCTCCTTCCGGAGCGTCTCGTTCTCCCTCCGGAGCGTCTCCCTCTCCCGCGCCTTCCTCAGGGTGAGCAGGATCTCGTCGCTCATGAACGGCTTGGAGATGTAGTCGTAGGCGCCAAGCTTCATCGCCTCGACGGCGGTCTCCACCGTCCCGAACGCGGACATCATGATCACCGTGCCGGGAAGCCCCCTGGACATGAACTCCCGGAGGAACTCCAGCCCCCCCATTGCCGGCATCCGGATGTCGCTGAGGATGAAATCGAACCGCTCCCGCTCCAGCAGCCGGAGCGCCTCGCTCCCGTTCGAGGCGCGCTCCACCCCGTACCCTTCCGCGGAAAGCATCCTCCAAAGCACGTCGCGCATGCTTTCCTCGTCGTCCACGACCAGGATCCGTTCAGCCATCCGGTCCCTCCTTCCCGCGGGTCCCGCCTGCCGCAGCGATGCCGGCGACGGGCAGGATCACCGTAAACCGGGCCCCCTCCCCCTCCTCGCTCTCGCACCGGATCTCCCCTCCCGCCGCCTCCACGATCGCCCGGGAGAGATAGAGCCCCAGTCCCGTCCCCTTCCCCGGCTCCTTCGAGGTGAAGAAGGGGTCGAAGATGCCCGGCAGGTCCGCCCGCGGGATTCCGCGCCCCGTATCCTCCACGGAGACTCCGACCCCCGCGCCGAACTCGCCCGGCGCGCCGCCCCGCAGGTGCGAAAAGTCGGCGCCGGCAGGGTCGGAGAGCCTCCGCCTCACCCCCCGGAGAAGGGGCGGCGACCAGGGATCGACGGAAAAGCTGCGCAGTACGAGCGTCCCCCCCTCCTCCATCGCGTCCACCGCGTTGATCATCAGGTTCAGCAGGACCTGCCGGAACCGCTCCTCGGGGATCCTCGCGGGCGGCACCTCGCCCTGCTCGACGCGCACTTCCACGTCCCGGAACATCTTCCGGAAGGAGAGGATCTCCACGGTCTCCCGGAGGACCTCGTTCACATCCGCGCGCCCATCGGCCTGCCTCTCCGGAGATGCCGCGGAGAGCAGGCCGCGCACGATCGCCTCGATCTTCCTCGTCTCCGCGAGGATCTTGTCGAGGCACTCGTCCTGCTCCTCCCCCGGCGGGCGGTTCTTCCGCAGGTACTCGGCATAGCCCCGGACCGCCATGAGGGGATTTCCCACCTCGTGGGCCACGCCCGCCGCGAGTCGCCCGACGGTGGCCAGCTTCTCCGATCGAAACGCCTCCTCCCGGGCCGTCCGGGCGCTCTCCTGGGCCTCCGAAATCGCCGCGACCATCCGGTTGAAGGAGGCCCCGAGCTGACCCACCTCGTTCGCCGGCGATTCCTCCGCCCGCAGGTCCAGGGCGCCGGAGGCGATCTTCTCGGAAACCGCCGCGAGGCGACGCACGGGGCGGATCACCGACCGGTCCATGAGAAAAAAGCCGAAGGCCACGAGGGCGATCACGTCGGCCCCGACCAGGAGGGCCGCCACCCTGACCAGGTTGTTTGCCTCCCGCTCGATCCCCGGGGAGTGGAACCGGACGCGCAGCCCCCGGACGGACCCTCCGCCCTCCCCCGATCCGACGACCAGGGGCAGGGTCACGTCCACCGTGGAATGGATGGGAAGCAGCCCGGCCGTGCGCTCCCCCGCGGGGGTCACCCGGACGTCGGAGCCTGGCGGCATCTCCGGAAGCAGCTGAACCTCCTGGATGTAGGGAGGAAGGCGGGTAACGGAAAGGATCCGGCCGACGGGATCGGGCATCCCCTCCTCGCTGCCCGCCAAGACGGCCTGGCGGACCACCTCCGCCACGGAAACCGCCGCTTCCGCGTGGCGCCGCTCCAGCGTGATCCCGATGACGCGCAGGGAGAACAGGGCCAGGAGAGACAGGGAGCCGACCGCGATCAGCGTGAGCTGGAGGACGACGCCCGCCCGGACCGAGATGTCCTTCTTCAACCGTGCCGCCCCGCGGGGGAGTTGGTTGACTTGACGGTCACAACGTTTAGAATAGCAAAAACGGATGCCGGAGGCGAATGTGAACTCCCTGTCGAACCGGCGGAAGACCCGGCTGGTGGACAGGCAGTTCCAGCTCGGGCTCGCCTGGCGCATGCTGATCGTGTTCCTGCTCTTCTTCTTCGCGGGAATCGTCCTGGTCTTCGCCCCCTCCATGCTCGGCCTGATGACGGGGGAAAGCCTCGAGGCGCTCGAGCCGGCCGCCGCCGAGTTCCTGGTCCTGCACCAGCGGGTGTGGCCCGCCGTCCTTCTCGTGCTCGCCGGGATCTTCGCCTACACGATCCTGGTGAGCCAGCGGATCGCGGGGCCGGTCTACCGGATCAACTCCGTCCT
>MGPV01000007.1:5088-34645 GCA_001797615.1 Deltaproteobacteria bacterium GWC2_65_14 | reverse complement strand
CCCCGGTGGCGATGGAGAAGGAGCTGCGGTTCGCGATCCGGGAGGGGGGCCGCACCGTGGGCGCCGGGGTCGTGTCGGAAATCCTGGAATAACGCGAAACGAGGAGAGGAAGATCCCGTGACGATCAACCAGCAGAGAATCCGGATTCGACTGAAGGCATTCGACAGCAGGCTTCTGGACAAGGCGACCGCCGAGATCGTCGAGAAGGCCCGTCAGACCGGCGCGAAGGTGGCGGGGCCGATTCCGCTTCCCACGAGGATCGAGCGGTTCACCGTGAACCGCTCCCCGCACGTCGACAAGAAGAGCCGGGAGCAATTCGAGATCCGGACCCACAAGCGGCTGCTGGACATCCACGAGCCGCCGGCGGCGACGATCGACGCGCTCATGAAGCTGGATCTTCCGGCGGGAGTGGAAGTCGAGATCAAACTCTGAACCAGGTCGGGCCGGAACCACCGGGGCGAGGCGATAAGGTGCAGACCATGATTACCGGAATCATCGGGAAGAAATTGGGAATGACCCAGGTCTTCGACGGCGAGGGGAGGGTGATCCCCGTCACCGTGATCGAGGCGGGACCGTGCACCGTGGTGCAGAGGAAGACGCGCCAGAACGACGGGTACGAATCGGTGCAGCTGGGATTTGGGCGCAAGAAGGCGCAGCGAACCGGGAAGCCTCTTACGGGGCATTTCCGGAAGGCGGCGCAGGGAGCGTTCTCCGAGCTGCGGGAGTTCCGGGTGGTCGGGGAGGCCCCTCCGGAAGTCGGCCAGGAGGTCCGGGTCGACATGTTCCAGGAAGGGGACTTCGTCGACGTGACCGGCCACACGAAAGGTCGCGGCTTCACCGGCGTGGTCAAGCGATGGGGGTTCCGGGGTGGAAGAGCGTCCCACGGCTCGATGTTCCACCGGGCGCCCGGGTCGATCGGCGCTTCCTCGTGGCCTTCGCGGGTCATCAAGAACATGAAGATGGGGGGACACTACGGGAACGAGCGGGTGACGGTCCTCAACCTGAAGGTGGTCGGCATCCAACCCGAGAAGAACCTCCTTCTCGTCCGGGGCGCCGTTCCGGGCGCCAGGAACAGCGTGGTGCTGGTGCGCCGCGCCGTGAAAAAGAGCAACTGAGCTCCAGGGAGCGCGAGATGGCAACCGTGGAACTGTACGACAAGGAACGCCGGGTGAAGGGGACGGTCGAGCTTCCGGAGGCGGTTTTCGGCGCACCGGTGAAGCCCCACCTCCTGCATCACGTGGTTGTCGCCCAGCTCGCCGCGAGGCGAGCCGGGACCGCCTCCACCAAGATCCGGTCGGAGGTGTCCGGCGGCGGGAAGAAGCCCTTCCGCCAGAAGGGGACCGGCCGGGCACGCATGGGCAGCACCCGATCCCCCCTGCTCCGGGGAGGCGGGGTCATCTTCGGGCCCCGCCCGCGAAGCTTCGAGAAGAAGGTCAACCGCAAGGAAATGAAGGCCGCCCTCCGGTGCGCGCTGAGCGCGAAGGCCGGAGAGAGCAAGCTGCTGCTCGTGGAGGACCTGGACCTCTCCGCTCCGCGGACGAAGGAGTTCCTCGAGATGGCCGGGAAGCTGGGGCTGTCCGAGGCGCTTCTCGTCACCGACGGGAGATCGGAAAACCTCGACCGCGGGATCCGGAACCTGTCCTCCTACAAGTCGATCCCGGTGGAGGGACTGAACGTGTACGACATCCTCTCCTACGACCAGCTGGTCCTATCCAGGCAGGCGTTCGAGAAAATCAGCGAGGTGCTGGGGACATGAACGTCACGGAGATCCTCAAGCGCCCGCTGATCACGGAGAAGGCCACCCTCATGAAGGAAATCGTGAACGCGGTTTCCTTCGCGGTCGACTCCCGGGCGAACAAGAAGCAGATCCAGGAGGCGGTGGAGAAGCTGTTCAAGGTGAAAGTCGTCGACGTAAAGACGATGAACGTCCCCGGGAAGACGAAGCGCCGGGGTCGGACCGTGGGGCGCCGCCCGGGGTGGAAGAAGGCCGTCGTGGTGCTCAAGCCGGGCGACAAGATCGAATTCTTCGAAGGCGTGTGATGGCCGGACAGGCAAGGAGCCGCTGACATGGGAATCCGGAAGTTCACCCCGACCTCACCCGGGGTCCGCACGAAGACGGTCCTCACGAACGAGGACCTCACGAAAAAGCCGCCGGAACGGGGCCTTCTCGAGAAGAAGAGCGGGACGGGCGGGCGGAACAACCAGGGCCGGATCACCATCTGGCACCGCGGCGGGGGGCACAAGAGGCAGTACCGGAGGATCGACTTCAAGCGGGGGAAGCCGGGGGTGCCGGCGAAGGTGGCGGCGATCGAATACGATCCCAATCGCTCGGCCCGGATCGCCCTCCTCCACTATGCGGACGGCGAGAAGCGGTACATCCTATGCCCCGTCGGGCTTTCCGTGGGAGACACCGTGCTCTCCGGGGCCGACGCGGACATCAAGCCGGGCAACGCCATGCCGATCCGGAATATCCCCGTCGGAACCCTCGTGCACAACATCGAGCTGAAGGTGGGGAAAGGGGGCCAGCTGGCCCGGTCGGCCGGAGCGGTCGCACAGATCCTCGCGAAGGAAGGGAGCTACGCGCAGATCCGGCTCGGCTCCGGAGAGGTCCGGCTGGTGTTCCTGGATTGCATGGCCACGATCGGGCAGGTGGGGAACGTGGACCACGAGCAGGTGTCGCTGGGCAAGGCGGGGCGGAACCGGTGGCTCGGCCGGAGGCCCACGGTCCGGGGAGTGGCCATGAACCCGGTGGACCATCCGCTCGGGGGCGGGGAGGGGAAGTCCTCGGGGGGACGTCATCCCTGCACCCCGTGGGGAAAGCCCACCAAGGGGTACAAGACCCGGAAGAACAAGACGACCGGCCGCTACATCGTGAAGCGCAGGAAATAACGGAAAAGGGGCGCAACCCGTGGCACGATCCGTAAAGAAGGGACCGTATGTCGAGCCGAACCTGGAGCGGAAGCTCCGCAGGGCGATCGACCAGAACGACAAGAAGATCATCAAGACCTGGTCCAGGCGGTCCACCATCACGCCGGACATGGTGGGATTCACCTTCGCCGTGCACAACGGCCGCAAGTTCATGCCGGTGTTCGTGACGGAGAACATGGTGGGCCACAAGCTCGGGGAGTTTTCGCCGACGCGCACCTTCCACGGCCATTCGGGGGACCGGAAGGCCAAGGTGAAGAAGTAGGCGGGACGACGGGGAGGACGAAGGCCGATGGAAGCGAAAGCGACGCTGAGATTCGTGCGGGTTTCCCCGAGGAAGGCCCGACTCGTGGTCGACCTGATCCGGGGAAAGAGGATCGAGGACGCCCGGACCATCCTGCGGCTGGCGAACAAGGCGTCGGCCCGCACCGTCCGGAAGGTGCTCGATTCCGCCATGGCGAACGCGGGGCAGACCGGGGTCATCGACGTGGACAGCCTCTTCGTGAAGAGCGCGTTCGTGAACCAGGGGACCTCCCAGAAGCGATTCCGCCCCGCCCCGATGGGAAGGGCCCACCGGTACCGCCGGCGGACGAGCCACATCACGATCGTGCTGGACGAGCGCTAAACACGGGCAGAACGGAACAGGGAGGCGTCATTGGGACAGAAGGTACATCCGTACGGGTTTCGCCTGGGGATCATCAAGGACTGGAGATCCCGCTGGTACGCCGAGAAGGAGTACGGCGCGAATCTCCAGGAGGATCTGCGGATCCGCTCCTTCGTCAAGAAGCGGTTGACCCACGCCGGGGTCTCCGTGGTGGAGATCGAGCGGAAGTCGAACCGGGTGCACGTCATCATCCACACCGCGAGGCCCGGGATCGTGATCGGAAAGAAGGGCGCGGAGATCGAGACCCTGAAGAAGGACCTCCAGAAGTTCGCGAAGAAGGAGGTCACCATCACGATCCAGGAGATCCGGAGGCCGGAGACGGACGCCCAGCTGACCGCCGAGAACGTGGCGATGCAGCTCGAGCGGCGTGTGGCGTTCCGGCGGGCGATGAAGAAGACGGTTCTCTCCTCGATGAAACTCGGAGCCAAGGGGATCAAGATCAACGTTGCCGGGCGACTGGGAGGCGCGGAAATGGCACGCTCGGAGTGGTACCGGGAAGGCCGGGTCCCTCTGCACACCCTCCGGGCGGATATCGACTACGGGTTTGCCGAGGCGAGGACCACCTACGGCAAGATCGGCGTGAAGGTCTGGATCTACAAGGGGGAAGTGCTCCCCTCCGCCGACGGGTCCACCACAGGATAGGAGACGACTGGGATGCTGGCGCCGAAGCGGGTGAAATTCCGGAAGATGCAGAAAGGCCGCAGGAGAGGGAAGGCGCAGGCCGGGAACAGCCTGAACTTCGGGGATTTCGGGGTCAAGGCCACCACTGCGGGCTGGATTACCTCCCGCCAGATCGAGGCGGCCCGCGTGGCGATGACGCGGTTCGTGAAGCGCGGCGGAAAGATCTGGATCCGCCTCTTTCCGGACAAGCCGATCACGAAGAAGGCCGCGGAAACCCGCATGGGCAAGGGAAAAGGGGCCCCGGAGGAATGGGTGTGCGTGGTGCGCCCAGGGCTCGTCCTCTACGAGATCGAGGGAGTGGACGAGGCGACGGCCCGTGCCGCCTTCCGGCTCGCCTCGCATAAGCTACCGATCCAGACCAAGTTCCTGTCGCGGGAGGGGTAGGCGCGGATGAAGAAGAAGGAACTGAGCGACCTCGTCGTCGAGGAGCTTCGCCACAAGGAGACGGAGCTGCGGGAGGAGATCTTCCGGCTGAGGATGAAGCGGTCCGCCTCCGCCCTGGACAACAAGATGCTGATACGAAACCGCAGGAAGGATCTCGCCCGCGTGATCACCTACCTGCGCCAGAAGGCGGAAGGGGAGGCCGGATAAGATGGAGGCGGAGAAGACCGTGAAGAGCCGTGGGATTCGCAAGACCAAGGTCGGCATCGTCCTGAGAGACCGGATGGACAAGACCGTGGTGGTGCAGGTGGAGCGGGTCGTGCAGCACCCCGTCTACAAGAAGTTTACGAAGCGCCGGACCACCTACAAGGCGCACGACGAGAACAACGAGTACCACACCGGCGACAAGGTCGAGATCGTCGAGACCCGGCCCCTGAGCAAGGAGAAGTGCTGGAGGGTCTCCCGACTGATCGAGCGGCCCGTGGTCCGATAACCGTCCGAACGGGGAGCGTACGCCATGATCCAAATGCAGACAATGCTGGATGCCGCCGACAACTCCGGCGCGAAACGCCTTTGCTGCATCAAGGTGCTCGGGGGAAGCCGGAGGCGGTACGCGAGCGTCGGCGACATCATCGTGGTCAGCGTGAAGGAGGCGATCCCCCACGCGAAGGTGAAGAAGGGGGACGTCTACAAGGCGGTCGTCGTCCGCACGACGAAGGAGATCGGGCGCCCCGACGGGAGCTACCTGAAGTTCGACCAGAACTCGGCCGTGCTCATCAACCCCCAGAACGAGCCGGTGGGAACCCGGATCTTCGGCCCGGTCGCCCGGGAGCTGCGCGCGAAGAAGTTCATGAAGATCATCTCCCTGGCGCCGGAAGTCCTGTAGCCCGGGAGGGAGGGGAAACGATGGCCGAGACGACACTGCACATCCGGAAGAACGACATCGTGAAGGTCATCTCCGGGAAGGAGAAGGGGAAGATCGGGCGGGTCCTGAAGGTGAACCTGGAGAACAGGCGGGTCACCGTCGAAAAGATCAACATGGTAAAGCGACATGCGAAGCCGGGGCAGAAGAACCCCCAGGGGGGGATCCTCGAGAAGGAGGCCCCCCTGGCCTATTCGAACATCCTGGTGATGTGCGACAAGTGCAACAAGCCGACGCGGATCGCGATGCGGTTCGACGCGGAAGGGACCAAGAGCCGGGCGTGCAAGCGCTGCGGCGACACGATCGAGGCGAGGAAAAAATAGCGGATCCCCCCTTCCATGGGGGGCGGGGTGAGAGGTCATGGCCAGACTGCAGGAGCACTACAACACGGAAGTCGTTCCGAAGATGCGGGAGAAGTTCCGCTACCGGAACCCCATGCAGGTCCCGCGGCTGACGAAGGTCGTCGTGAACATGGGGCTGGGCGAGGCGATCGAGAACGTGAAGGTCCTGGAGTCCGCCTCCGAGGAACTCGGCCTCGTCACGGGGCAGAAGCCGGTCATCACGAAGGCCCGGAAGAGCATTTCGAACTTCAAGCTCCGCGCCGGGGTCCCGATCGGGGTGAAGGTGACCCTCCGCCGGGACCGGATGTACTATTTCCTCGACAAGCTGGTGGGGGTGGCCCTCCCCCGCGTCCGCGACTTCAAGGGAGTTTCCCCGAAGGGGTTCGACGGTCGGGGGAACTACACGCTGGGCATCCGGGAACAGATCATCTTCCCGGAGATCAACTACGACAAGATCGACAAGATCAAGGGGATGAACATCACGATCGTGACCTCGGCGCGCACCGACGAGGAGGGGATGGAGCTGCTCCGCCTCCTCGGAATGCCGTTCCGGGCATAGACGCCAGGGGAGGAGAGGATTTGGCCAAGAAATCGATCATCGCCAAGGCAAAACGGACCCCGAAGTTCCAGGTCCGCAGATACAACCGGTGCCCGAGGTGCGGCAGGCCGCGCGCCTACTACCGGAAGTTCAAACTCTGCCGGATCTGTCTCCGGGAGCTGGCACTCCGGGGGGAACTCCCCGGCGTGATCAAGGCGAGCTGGTAGGAGAGGGCCATGGCGATCAACGATCATATTTCCAACCTGCTTGCCCGGATCCGGAACGCCCAGATGGCCCGTTTCGAACAGGTGGAGCTTCCCTCCACGCGCGTCCTGGAGCATATCGCCCGGATCCTGAAGGATGAGGGGTTCGTGAAGA
The DNA here is from genome assembly GCA_001797615.1 of Deltaproteobacteria bacterium GWC2_65_14. Classification (NCBI taxonomy): domain Bacteria; class Deltaproteobacteria; species Deltaproteobacteria bacterium GWC2_65_14. The sequence continues at coordinate 27,815 of MGPV01000007.1, read as the reverse complement.
ACTACCGCGTGATCCCGGAATCGCCCCAGGCCTCCCTCCGGATCTACCTGCGGACCGACCCGGAGGAGGGGTACGCGATCAAGGGGATGAAGCGGGTCAGCCGCCCGGGGAGACGCGTCTACGTGGCCAAGGACGCCATCCCGACGGTAAAGAGCGGATTCGGGGTTTCCATCCTCTCCACGTCGAAAGGGGTCATGACGGGGGAGAAGGCGAAGAAACTTGCGATCGGCGGGGAGCTGCTCTGCCAGGTCTGGTAGCGCCCCGAGAGTTGAATGCCGGAGGATACGCAATGTCGAGGATCGGAAAAGTTCCCGTCGCGCTCCCCGCGGGGGTGACGGTCGAGATCACCGAGGGGACGGTGCGGGTCGCCGGAAAGAAAGGGACGCTCTCCCGAACCATACCCGCGGGCGTGACGGTGGATGTCCGGGACGGCCAGGCCAACGTGGGGCTCGCCGATGGCGCCTCCGGGAGCCGGAGCCTGCACGGTCTTTACCGGACGCTGCTGGCGAACATGGTGAAGGGGGTCAGCGAAGGGTTCACGAAGACCCTCGAAATCGTGGGGGTGGGGTACAAGGCGGAGGTGAAGCCCGGCAAGCTTCAACTGGCCCTCGGGTACTCCCATCCCGTGGTGTTTCCTCTCCCGCAGGGGATCAGCGCGGAGGTGGAGGCGAACACGGTCATCAAGGTGAACGGGATCGACAAGGAGCTCGTCGGCATGACCGCCGCCAAGATCCGCCAGCTCCGGAAGCCGGACGTCTACAAGCAGAAGGGGATCCGGTACCGGGGCGAGCGGCTCAAGAAGAAGGTGGGCAAGGCGGCCGGGAAGTGACGACGGGAAAACGCGCGGACGGAGCATAGGCGAGCCATGACGCGGAGCAACCAGAGAGAGATCGCACGGCAGAAGCGGAAGATCCGGATCCGGAAGAAGATCTTCGGGACGGAGGCGCGTCCGCGCCTTTCCGTCTTCCGGAGCGCAAAGCATATCTACGCCCAGCTGGTCGTGGATTCCACCGGCTCCACCATCCTCGCCGCGTCGACGTTGAGCCCGGAGATCCGCGGCGAGATCGGGGATCTCAAGAAGAGCGACGCGGCCAAGAAGGTCGGGGAGTGGATCGGGAAAAAAGCCGCGGAGAGGAACATCCGGAGGGTCGTGTTCGACCGGAACGGGTTCCTGTATCACGGCCGGGTCAAGGCCCTCGCGGAGGGGGCCCGCGAGTCCGGGCTCGAATTCTAACGCATCCATCGTGAGCGTATCGGGGAGGAAGGGTTGAAGAAGATCAATCCGGAAGGTCTGGATCTCAAGGACCGGGTGGTTCACATCAGCCGGGTGGCCAAGGTCGTCAAGGGCGGGCGCCGCTTCTCCTTCAGCGCGGTGGTGGTCGTCGGAGACGGGAACGGCCACGTCGGGACGGGACTCGGGAAGGCGAACGAGGTCCCGGAAGCGATCCGGAAGGCGGTCCAGAACGCCAAGCGGTCGCTGATCCGGGTTCCCCTGAGGAACGGAACGATTCCGTTCGAGGTGATCGGGGTCTTCGGCGCGAGCCGGGTCGTCATCCGGCCGGCCTCACCGGGAACCGGTGTCATCGCGGGGAGCGGTGTCCGCGCCGTCATTGAAGCCGCCGGGATCTCGGACATCCTCACGAAATCGCTGGGGAGCAACAATCCCCACAACCTGGTCAAGGCCACGATCGAGGGGCTTTCGCAGCTTCGGACTCCCGAACAGGTCAGCGGGCTGCGAGGGCAGCGGGAAGAAGAGGTGACGGCATGAGCGGGCTCCTCCGCATCACGCTCACCCGAAGTCTGAGCGGACGCCGGGAACACGACCGCCGGGTGGTGAAGGGGCTGGGGCTCACCCGGGTCAACCGCTCCGTCGTCCGGAAGGACACCCCGGAAATCCGCGGAATGGTCCGGAAGGTGAAGTACCTGCTGGAAGTGCAGGAGATCGGGGAAACAGGAGAGTTGCGATGAAGCTGAGCGATCTGCGGCCGGCGAAGGGAGCCCGGACCGCCCGCAAGCGGGTCGGACGGGGAAAGGGATCGGGGCTGGGGAAGACCAGCGGCCGGGGATCGAAAGGGCTTCGCGCCCGCTCCGGCGGCGGGACCCCTCCCGGGTACGAGGGAGGGCAGATGCCGCTGCAGCGGCGCCTGCCCAAACGGGGATTCCGGAACATCTTCCGGAAGGAATTCGCGATCGTCCAGGTGAAGGACCTGAACCGGTTCGAGGCGGGGACCACCGTGGACGTCCCCGCTCTGCGGGCCGCGGGGCTCGTGAAGAACGTCCGGGACGGCGTCAAGCTGCTGGCATCCGGTGAAGTGGACCGCCCCCTGAACGTGAAGGTGGACCGGGCGAGCCAGGCGGCGGCCCGGAAAGTCGAGGCGGCGGGAGGAACGCTGGAGGTGACTCCCTCTTGCTAGGCGGCCTGCAGAACATCGCACGGGTACCGGAGCTGAAGAAGCGGCTCTTCGTCACCGCCGCCCTGCTCACCGTCTACCGGGTCGGGGTCTATATCCCGACTCCGGGAATCGACACCCAGGCGTTCTCCGCCCTCTTCGCGGCGCAGTCGGGAACCCTGTTCGGGCTGATCGACATGTTCTCGGGCGGGGCGGTGAGCCAGTTCTCGATCTTCACGCTCGGGATCATGCCCTACATCAGCGCTTCCATCATTCTGCAGCTGCTGACCGTGGTGATCCCGCAACTGGAAAAACTCTCGAAAGAAGGGGAGCTTGGGCGTCGAAAGATCACCCAGTACACGAGGTATGGAACGATCGTGCTTTCGCTCATCCAGGGAATGGGGATCGCGGTCGGGATCGAGAGCGTCGCCGGCGGGGGCGGGGGATCGGTCGTCTATTCGCCGGGGTGGAGCTTCCGGTTGATGACGGTCCTGACGCTGACCTCCGGGACCGCGTTCCTCATGTGGCTGGGCGAGCAGATCACCGAGCGGGGGATCGGGAACGGGATCTCGCTCATCATCTTCGCGGGCATCGTCGCCCGGTTCCCCAGCGGACTGGTGCGGACCTTCACGCTGATCCGCACGGGGGAGATGGGTCTGTTCACCGGGCTGCTGATCCTGGCCGTCATGGTGATGGTGGTCGGGGTCATCATCTACTTCGAGCGGGCGCACCGGCGGATCCCGGTGCAGTACGCGAGGCGGATCGTGGGACGGAGAGTCTACGGGGGGCAGAGCACCCACCTTCCCCTGAAGGTGAACACGGCGGGAGTCATCCCCCCGATCTTCGCCTCCTCCATCCTGCTCTTCCCGGCGACGGTGGCGAGCTTCATCAAGCATCCGTACACCAAGATCCTCTCGGACGCCCTGACCCCGGGAAGCGTGGCCTACGAGCTGGTGTACGTGGCCTTCATCATCTTCTTCTGCTACTTCTACACGGCGGTCACCTTCAACCCGGTGGACGTGGCGGACAACATGAGGAAATACGGCGGATTCGTTCCCGGGATCCGTCCGGGAAAGAAGACCGCGGAATACATCGACCGGATCCTGACGAGGATCACCCTGGGAGGCGCTCTCTACGTCTCGGCCGTCTGCGTGCTCCCGAGCATCCTGATTTCGCGGTTCAACGTCCCGTTCTATTTCGGCGGGACCGGACTGCTCATCGTCGTCGGGGTCGCCATGGACACGATCCAGCAGATCGAGTCGCACCTGATCACCCGGCATTACGAGGGGTTCCTCAAGAAGGGACAGATGAAGGGGAGGAGGTAGCGGCGGATGAAGGGAATCGTCATGCTCGGCGCGCCCGGGTCGGGGAAGGGAACCCAGGCCAAGATGCTGTCCTCCCGCTTCGACATCCCGCAGATTTCGACAGGCGACATGCTTCGGGAGGCGGTGAAGACCGGGACCGAGATGGGACGCAGGGCGAAGACCTACATGGACCAGGGTGGGCTCGTGCCGGACGAGGTGGTCATCGGGATCGTCCGGGACCGGCTGAAGGCATCCGATTGCAGGGAGGGGTTCATTCTCGACGGGTTCCCCCGGACGATTCCGCAGGCCGAGGCGCTGGACAAGGCGCTCCAGGAGATGGGGAAAAAGATCACCACCGTGCTTTCGCTCGAGGTGGACGAGGCCGCCCTGATGGAACGCCTGTGCGGGCGGCGGACCTGCCCGGGATGCGGGGCGATGTTCCACGTCCGCTTCAACCCACCCAGGGCCGAAGGGAAGTGCGACGCCTGCGGGGGAGCCCTCATCCAGAGGGAAGACGACAAGGAAGAGACGATCCGGACCCGTCTCGTGAACTACAGGAAGTCGACCGAGCCGCTGATCGGCTACTACCAGGGGACCGGCAAGATCCGCTCGGTGCAGGCGTCCGGCGAGATCGATGGGATCTTCAACGCCATCGTGAAGCAGCTGCAGTAGCCGATGATCATCATCAAATCGCCCCAGGAGGTCGGGGCGATGCGTCGCGCGGGATCCATGGTCGGGCGGTTCTTTGAAGAGGTGAGGGAGAAGGTGAGGCCGGGGATCACGACGTATCACCTGGAGGAGTTCGCGGAGGAGTTCGTGTCGCGACACGGGGTCCGGGCGGCCTTCAAGGGATATCTCGGGTACCCCGCGAGCCTCTGCACCTCCGTGAACGAGGAAGTCGTGCACGGCATCCCCTCCCGGAGCCGGGAGCTTCGCGAGGGAGACATCGTGAGCCTCGATTTCGGGGTGCTGTGCGACGGGTTCTACGGAGACGCCGCCAGGACCTTTCCCGTGGGGAGGATCTCCGATTCCTCCCGGCGGCTGATCGAGACGACGGAACGTGCTCTCGACCGGGCGATCGAGGCGTCGGTCCCGGGGAACCGGCTGGGAGACATTTCGGCCGCCGTGCAGGAGACCGCGGAGGCAGCCGGATTTTCGGTGGTGCGCGACTTCGTGGGGCATGGGATCGGCCGGATGCTGCACGAGGATCCGCAGGTCCCCAATTTCGGCAGTCGCGGGAGCGGGCCGAAGCTGCTGCCGGGGATGGTGCTGGCGATCGAACCGATGGTGAACGAGGGGAATCACCCGGTGGAGGTTCTCCCGGACGGGTGGACGGTCGTGACGCGGGACCGCAAACGGTCCGCCCACGCGGAGCATATGGTGGCCGTCACGGAAGAAGGCACCCTCGTGCTGAGTCTTCCCTGAGGCGGAGCCGGGTACGCGACGGGAAGGGGCATGGCGAAGGAAGAACCGATCGAGATCGAGGGAACCGTGATCGAGCCGTTGCCGAACGCGATGTTCCGGGTGGAGCTGGACAACAAGATGAGGGTTCTGGCCCACATCTCCGGGAAAATGCGGATGCATTTCATCAAGATCCTTCCGGGAGACCGGGTCACGGTGCAGCTGACGCCCTACGACCTGACGCGCGGCCGGATCGTGTACAGAACGAAGTAGAGGGGATTTGCGATGAAGGTCAGACCGTCGGTCCGGAAGATTTGCGTGAAATGCAAGGTGATCCGCCGGAAGGGAGTCGTCCGGGTCATCTGCGAGAACCCCAAACACAAGCAGCGCCAGGGATAGCCGGAAGGGTATCCCGGGCAAAACAGGGAGGAACACGCTTGGCACGAATAGCCGGAGTCGACATTCCGAAGACGAAAAAGATCTGGATGGCGCTGACCTACATCTACGGGATCGGCCCCACCAGCTCGACGAGGATCCTCCAGGAGGCCGGCGTATCCCCGGATACGAAGACGAACACCCTCACCGAGGACCAGATCGCAAAAATCCGGGACGTCATCGACGCGCACCATGTCGTGGAGGGGGATCTCCGGAAGGAGGTCTCCATGAACATCAAGCGTCTGATGGACCTGGGGAGCTACCGCGGCCTACGGCACCGGAAGGGGCTGCCGGCCCGAGGCCAGCGAACCCACACGAACGCGCGGACCCGGAAGGGACCCCGCAAGGGGGCGGTCGCCCGAAAGAAGGAACCGACGAAGAAGTAATCCCGTACGGAAGTTTCGCCCATCGCGGCGAAAGATGGAGGTCCGATGGCAACACCCAGGAAGAAAGGGAAGAAAAAGGTCCGGAAGAACGTGCCCGTGGGGGTGGCCCACATCAAGGCGACGTTCAACAACACGGTGATCACGATCACCGACCTCGACGGGAACGCCCTCGCCTGGTGCAGCTCGGGGTCCAAGGGGTTCAAGGGGTCCCGGAAGAGCACTCCTTTCGCGGCGACGGTCGCCGCCGAGGAGGTGGCGAAGAAGGCGATGGAATTCGGGGTCAGTTCGCTGACCGTCTACATCAAGGGCCCGGGGTCCGGGCGGGAGGCCGCGCTGAGAACGCTTCAGGCGGCCGGGCTCAAGATCAACTACATCCGGGATGTGACGCCCATTCCCCACAACGGGTGCCGTCCGCCGAAGCGGCGACGGGTCTGATCCGGAAAGACAGGAGGAGAATCGTTGGCCAGGTATCGTGAGGCGGTGTGCCGCCTATGCAGGCGAGAAGGGATCGAGCTGTTCCTGAAGGGGGACCGGTGCTTCACCGACAAGTGCGCCATCAAGCGGAGAGGGTACCCACCGGGACAGCACGGGCAGCGGCGTCCCAAGCACAGCGACTACGGGGTCCAGCTTCGGGAGAAGCAGAAGGCGAAACGGATCTACGGCCTGCTCGAGCGGCAGTTCCACAACTACTTCGAGAAGGCGGAACAATTGAAGGGGAAGACGGGCGACAACCTCCTGATCCTTCTGGAACGCCGGCTGGACAACGTCACGTACAAGCTCGGCTTCGCGGTGACCCGCAGGCAGAGCCGGCAGCTCGTGGGGCACGGTCACTTCACGATCGGGGGAAAGCGGGTGAACATTCCCTCGTTCCTCGTCCGGCCGGGCGACGTCATCGAGCTGCAGGAAAAGAGCCGGAAGAATCCCTCGATCAACGAGGCGCTGGATGCGGTCGTCCGGAAGGGGATCCCGGCCTGGCTCGAGCTGGACCGGGAGAACTTCCGGGGAAACATCAAGATCCTCCCGAAGCGGGCGGACATCACGGAACAGATCCAGGAACAGCTGATCGTGGAACTTTACTCGAAGTAGATCGTCCGGACGGGAGAGGGGGGCACGCATGTTTCAACGGAACTGGAAACAGCTGATCAAGCCCCGCCGTATCGAGGTCCAGACCGATACGGCGACGGGTTTTTACGGGAAGTTCGTCGCGGAACCGCTCGAGCGGGGGTTCGGGACCACCCTCGGGAACACCCTGCGCAGGGTCCTGCTTTCCTCACTGCAGGGGGGGGCGATCACCAGCGTAAGGATCGAGAACGTCCAGCATGAATACTCGACGATCCCGGGCGTCGTCGAGGACATTACCGACATCGTGTTGAACCTGAAGGAGATCCGGCTCCGGGTGCACTCCGCCGAGTCCCGCACGATGACGCTCGTGGCCAAGGGGCCCTGCCGCGTGAAGGCATCGGACCTCAAGACGGACGCGATGGTGGATATCCTGAACCGGGAGCACCACATCGCGGAGCTCTCCGAAAACGCCACCTTGAAGATGGAAATGACGGTGCGGACGGGGAAGGGGTATGTTCCCGCGGAGAGGAATCTCGAGGAAAACGCGCCGATCGGGACCGTCCCGATCGATGCGATCTTCTCCCCGGTGAGGAAGGTGAACTTCACCGTGACCAACGCCAGGGTCGGACAGCAGACCGACTACGACCGGCTGACCCTGGAAATCTGGACGGACGGTTCCGTGCTTCCGGCCGACGCGGTCGCGTACGCGGCGAAGATCCTGAAGGACCAACTGACGGTGTTCATCAATTTCGACGAGGAGTCCGAAATGCCGGACGAGCCCTCCCTGTTGGAGGAGGGGTCGACGAACGAGAACCTCTTCAAGCCGGTGGAGGAACTGGAGCTGTCGGTCCGGGCCTACAACTGCCTGAAGAACGCGAACATCAAGATGATCGGGGAGCTCGTGCAGCGTTCCGAGCAGGAGATGCTCAAGACGAAGAACTTCGGAAAGAAAAGCCTCAACGAGATCAAGGACGTCCTCCAGGAAATGGGCCTCTCCCTGGGGATGCAGATCGAGGGCTTCTCGCTGGAGAAGTTCAACCCTCCACGGCAGGAAGACTGACCCCACCACGGCAGGCGAGGGACGGACATGCGTCATGGAATGGACCATCGGAAACTCGGGAGAAAACCGGCTCACCGCAAAGCGCTGCTGCGGAATCTCATGAACGCGCTCGTCCGCTCGGAGCGGATCGAGACGACCGTCGAGAAAGCCAAGGAACTGCGGCGGCTGGCCGACCGGCTGATTACCCTCGGGAAGCGCGAAACCACCCATGCCCGGAGGAGGGTCTTCTCCCTGCTCAGCGACAAGGCGAACACGGAGAAGCTCTTCGCGGGGCTCGCCGGAAGGTTCCGGGAACGGCAGGGCGGGTATACCCGGATCGTGCGCACCGGATACCGGATCGGGGACGGCGCGGAGATGGCGATCATCGAGTATCTGCCGCTGGAGGAGAAGAAGGCCGCCGGAAAAAAGGGTGCGGAAAAGAAGACCGCACGGAAGAAGGCGGCCCCCGCGAAAAAGGCGGCGGCGGAAGGAAAGGCTGCGAAAACCGAAAAGAAACCGGCGGCGAAGAAGAAGACTTCCTCGGCGCCGCGCGCGGCGGCCAAGCCGAAGAAAACCGAATCCGAGAAATCCCCCGGCAAGACGAAGACCCGGAAGAAAAAAACCGCCGGCGAGGCGGAGTAGCCGGGAAGAACGGGCACGATTCGACGAACAATCCTCCGGGACCATGGAAACGGCGGCCATTGCGGCCGCCGTTTATTTTTAGGAAACGACCAGCAATATTGTTTGACTTACGATCCGTTGCGCAATAACATGAAAATGAATTTCAAGATCAGCATGGAGAATTCATCCGGCCTTGGAAGCGCTTCTTCGCAGAATCGACGAGCAGATCTCGGAATCCGGGGGAAAGCGGAGCAAGAGCAGGGGCCACATCATCGAGGCCTTTTTCCGCTCCGGTACGCACGTGACGGTCGACGATCTCACCCGGGATGTCCGGCGGAAACACCGGGCGGTGGGGGCGGCGACCGTCTACCGGACCCTGAAGCTGCTCGTGCGATTCGGATACGCAAAGGAGCTGGACTTCGGAGAAGGTGCGCGTCGATACGAGAGCAACCTGTCCGCCCACCATGACCATTTCGTCTGCCAGGGGTGCGGCGAGGTTTCCGAGTTCAAGGAGCCGGAGATCGAGTCTCTCCAGGAGCACGTTGCCCGAAAGCACGGCTTCACCCCGACGATGCACCGTCTCGACATCTACGGATACTGCAGGGACTGCGTTCCGGAAACCGTCCGCGAGGGGGAACGATGAGTTCCGCCGAAATCCAGCCCCGCGGGCCGGAGAACCGGGTGATCCTGGTCGGGAACCCGAACGTGGGGAAAAGCGTCGTCTTCGGCTACCTCACGGGACGGTACGTGACCGTATCCAATTATCCCGGGACGACGGTGGAGGTTTCCCGGGGGGAAGCCCGGGAGCGCGGGAAATCGGTGGAGGTGGTGGACACCCCCGGCGTCTATTCGCTCCTTCCCATGTCCGAGGACGAGCGGGTGACCCGCGACATCCTGATGAGGGAGCCTGGTGCGAAGGTGCTCCAGGTCTGCGACGCGAAGAACATGCGCCGGTCGCTGATGATCACGGTCCAGCTCGCCGAGATGGGGGTCCCCCTGGTCCTCGCGGTGAACATGGCCGACGAGGCGAGGAGTCGGGGGGTGATGCCGAAGCTGGAGGGACTGGAGGATCGGATCGGCGTCCCGGCGGTGCCGACCGTCGCGGTCCGGAAGAAGGGGATGGACCGGCTGATGACCCTGCTGGAGGGATCCTTCTCCTCTCCGCTCCGGATCTCCTACGGAGAGAAGATCGAGGCGGCGCTCACCCAGATGGAGTGGCTCCTTCCGGAGGCGACGCCGATCGGGAAGCGTGCGATCGCGATGATGCTGCTGTGCGGCGACGATTCCCTCTCCCCCTGGCTCGCGGAGCATGTCCCCCCGGACAGGATCCGCACGATGAACGCGGTGCGAAACCGGCTGGTGGAGGAAAACAGGGGCGAAATCTCGTACCGGGTCAATCAGATACGCCTGGCCTGGATCGACGCGCTGCTGGCGGGACTGGGGGAGGAGAAGGGGAACGCCAGGAGAACCGACTGGGGGGAACGGTTCGGCCGGTGGGCGATGGACCCGCTGTACGGGATCCCGATCCTGGCGGGAGTTCTCTTTCTCGCCTACGGGTTCGTCGGGGTCTTCGGGGCGGGCTTCCTCGTGGATTTCCTGGAGGAGACCCTGTTCGGGAAATGGCTCGTCCCCGCCGTCGAACGCGCGGCCGGCCGGGTGATCCCCTGGGAGATCCTGCGCGATTTTCTCGTCGGGCCGTACGGGATGATCTCCATGGCTCTTTCCTACGCCATCGCGATCGTGCTGCCGATCGTGGGAACCTTTTTCCTGGGGTTCGGGATCCTGGAGGACTCGGGCTACCTCCCGCGCCTGGCGGTGATGGTGGACCGGATCTTCAAGAAGATCGGCTGCAACGGAAAGGCGGTTCTGCCGATGATCCTCGGCCTGGGATGCGACACGATGGCAACCCTGACGACCCGGATCCTCGAGACCCGGAAGGAACGGATCATCGTCACGCTGCTGCTCGCGCTCGGGATTCCCTGCTCCGCGCAGCTCGGCGTCATCCTCGGGATGCTTTCCGACGTCGGCCCCGCGGCGACGGTGGCCTGGGGAGCGATCCTGGTCGGCGTCATCCTCCTGGTGGGATTTCTCGCCTCGAAGGTGATCCCCGGGGAATCGTCCGACTTCATCCTGGAGATCCCTCCCATCCGCATGCCGCAGTTCTCCAACCTCGGGATCAAGACGATGGCCCGGATCGAATGGTACCTTCGGGAAGCGGTTCCCCTTTTCCTGCTCGGCACCTTCATCCTGTTCGTCGGCGACCGGATGGGCTGGCTTGTCCGGCTCCAGGCGATGGCGGAACCGGTCGTGGTGGGGATGCTCGATCTTCCTCCGAAGACCGCCGAGGCGTTCCTGATCGGATTCCTGCGCCGGGATTACGGGGCCGCGGGGCTCTTCGACATGGCGCGCGCCGGCATGCTGACGAATCTGCAGGTGGTGGTGAGCCTCGTCACGATCACCCTGTTCATCCCCTGCCTGGCGAACTTTCTCGTCATCATCAAGGAGCATGGAGGAAAAGTCGCGGCCGGGATGGGCCTGTTCATCTTCCCGTTCGCGATCCTCGTAGGCGCGGCCGTCAACCTCGCCGCCCGCAGGCTGGGAATCTCGTTCTGAGGAGTCCAGGGCCTTGAAAATCCGCTGTCCGCTTTGCCAATATAGGATAGACACGGACGACCGGGGATGCCGGACCGGCTGCCCGTTGGGGAAGAGCTGCTCGCTGGTCTGCTGCCCGCGCTGCCGCTATTCCTTCCCCGTTCCGGAGTCGAAGGTGGTCAACTTCGTGAAATCCCTCTTGTCGAAAGGATCCGGGAGATGACGGAATACTCGCAGGAAGAGATCCTCGAACTGGTCTGGACGCTGCGCGAGGAAGGGAGGGTCACCCGGACACAGCTTCTCCGGGATACCTCCGAAGAGGAGCCGGAACGCCTGATCGGGGAACTCGGCGAGATGGGGCTTCTGGAGACCTCCGGGGAGGAGATCCGCCTGACGCGGGAAGGGGAGGCCCGGGCGAGCGCAATCATCCGGCGCCACCGTCTGGCGGAAGTCCTGCTGCACAACCTCTTCGACCTGGACAACCAGCAGATCGAGAGCAGCGCCTGCCAGTTCGAGCATATCCTGACGAAGGCGGTCACGGAGAGCGTATGCACCTTCCTGGGGCATCCCCCGGTCTGCCCGCACGGGCGGGCGATTCCTCGCGGGGAATGCTGCGACAGGATCCGCACAGAGATCCGTCCGCTCGTGATGCGCCTGTCCGACGCGGGCTTGAGCGACCTGCTCCGGATCGTCTTCATCACCCCGAAGTCGAAGAAACGCCTGGAAAAGCTTTCCTCCCTGGGAATCGTCCCGGGAAGCCGGATCCGCCTTCTGCAGCGGAAGCCCTCCTTCGTCCTCCAGATCGGAGAGACGACCATCGCGGTGGACCGGGATATCACGGATGAGATTTTCGTCAAACGGATCTAAGTCCCTTTCGGTTCTTCTCTCCGCGGTTCTTGCCTGGAACGGAGGTGGGGCCGCGTTTGCCCGGGCGGAGCAGGCGGAAGAACCCTGCCTCCTGCTGAAGGTGGTATCCCCGAGGATTCCCGAGACCACGGCGCGGGAGAAGATGGACCCGCTTCCGGAGCTCCTCGCGGAGACGCTCCGGGTCCGATGGATCCCGGCCGGACTCCCGCGGCATGCTCCGGGGGAGGATGCAGACACGTTGCCGGAACCGGACGCTGCCGCGCTGGACGAACTCTCCGGGATCCTCGCCGATGCGTCGAGGCTCATGGACGCGATGGAGACCGGAGAAGCCGCCCTGCGCCTGGCGGAGGCGGAATCCTTCTCCAGAAGGTACCGGTTCGGGGAGGCGGTACGCCCCTTTCTCGCCGAGACCTTCTTCCGGCAGGGAATCCTGTTCCTGTGGGATGGAAATTCCGCGGAGTGCGTGGAGCGATTCGCACGCTCCCGGGCCCTCCGGCCCGGGTTTTCCCCCGATCCGGCGCTCTATTCCCCGACGGTTCAGGAAGCCTGGACTCGCGCAGCGGAACGGCCCGTCCGGCCGGCGGAACTCCTCGTGCAATCGATTCCCCCGGGAGCGGAGATCTATCTCGAAGGGAACCTTGCGGGAACGACCCCGGGACGTATCCAACCGGACGGTATCGGCCCGGTGAGGATCCTTGTCGCGAAGGAGGGATACCTGCCGGAGGAACGGGTCGGGCAGTGGCTTCCCGGGGACTCCGGACTGATGGAGATCACGTTGGCGGCCGATCCCGCCTCCGGCCTTCCGGATCTTCTCGCATCGGACCCCGGGGGGGAAGGGGCGGGGAGACGGCTTCGGGAAATCTCGACCAGGGCAGGCGCCAACCGGATTGCGGTGCTGTTGTTCGACGTCCAGGAGGGGAAGGAGACGCTGCGCGTGCTCTCCATGGGCCGAGGCGACCGGACCGCCGCGGTACTGGGGGAAATGGCATGGCCGGAAGGGGAGGACGGGATCGAACAGGTCGCGCGGAAGGCGGCGGAGATGCTTGCCTCCGCGGGATGGCCGGCGAAAACGGCCGTAACGCGGGAAAAGCGGCCGTGGTACCATACATGGTGGCTGTGGGTCGTGCTGGTGGGTGTCGCCGCGGGGGTCGCCGCAGCGGGCAGCGGGGGAGGAGGGGGCGATTCCGGGAGTTCCTCGGGAACGGTCGGGGTGATATTTTAGAGAGGATATCCTACGCAATTGCGGTTCCTCCTGACGGTTTTCCTCGTGCTGGCTGCCCCTGCAACCTTCGCCGCAACCGGGGAGCCGATCCTCCGGGGCCTGAAGCACACGAAGGGGATCCGGTCCCGGGAGCAGCCGCCCAACATCCTCAAGGAAGCCTGCATCACCTACCACGAGGACCGGTACCCGTTGAACGATACCCGCAACGCGGAGTGAGATTCGACCATGCCCCCCCTGCCGGACGGATCTTCCATCGGGGTCATCGGTGCCGGCCCCGCGGGCACCTTCTTCGCGCTGCACACGATCTCCCTCCTGAAGGAGAGGGGGCGAACCGCGGAAATCACCCTCGTCGACCGGAAGACCTTCGACGCCTCCGGGCCCTCCGGGTGCAACATGTGCGCAGGCGCGATCGGATCGGTCATGGTGGAAAAGATCAGGAAGCTCGGTCTCGCGGTCGACGGGCAGGTGATCCGCCGCATCGCGGACGGGTACGAGATCCACGGCATGGACGTCTCGGTAAACGTGGTGAACCCGCAGCGAGGCGCGATCTACACCGTGTTCCGGGGGGGCGGACCGGTCGTCTCGACCGGAGCCCGGAAAAGCTTCGACCAGTTCCTCCTCGACGCCGCGGTCGGGCGCGGCGCGAAGTTCCTCCACGAACGGGTGGAACGGATCGAGAAGGTTCCCGGCGGCTACCGGCTGGTCTTTCCGGACGGAAACAGCCGGAGGTTCGATTTCCTGGTAGGGGCGTTCGGGGTGAACACCACCATCGTGGGGAAATTGCGCATCGGGTATGTCCCCCCCCGGACCTGGCACACGGTCCAGGCGGAGCTTCCGGCCGACGGCGATTTCATCGTCGGGCGGCTCCGGAACCGGATCCATATCGTGCCCGCGATGGGGAAGCGAATCCGGTTTCTTGCGATCACTCCAAAGGACGATTTCCTGACCCTCACCGGAATCGGCAACCATGTCCGCATCGCCGACCTGGAGCGGGAGAGGAAGGAGAACCCGGTCCTGACGCGGCTGCTGCCCGAAAACGCCAGGGTGATGTGCCACTGCCACCCGCAGGTTCCCGTCGGGGTCGCAAAACGGCCCTTCGCGGATCGGATCGCGATCCTGGGGGACGCCTTCATCTCCCGCCATCTCAAGAACGGGATCGAATCCTCCTGCGACACGGCCAGGATCCTCGCGGAGGCGGTCGTGGACCACGGCGTATCCGAGAGGGTGCTCCGGGAGCATTTCTATCGCCCCTGCATCCGGCGCTTCCGCTATGATAACCTGTGGGGAAAGGTGCTCTTCGGAATCTACGAGAGCGTACTGAAAAAACGGCGCTTCTCGGAGGCCTATCTCAAGTGGGTGGAAGGAGACGAAGCGGGGAGCGAAGGGATCCAGGCGAGAATTCTCTGGTCGGTGTTCGCGGGGGACGCACCCTACCGGGACATCGCCCGCGAGGCGTTCACCCCACGCGCCGTGTGGGATCTCGTGAAAAACCTGATGTTCCGGTGACCTGATGGAACCGCGCGAACGAAAGGCATGGATCCGGAGGAGGTTGCCGGTGCTTCTTGCGGCAGGCATCCTCGGGATCGGCATTCTCTACACCCTCTTCGGGGAAGTCGGGGTTCTGAACAGCTACAAGATCTACAGGACGCAGAAACAGCTCGAGGAGGAGAACGCCCGGCTCCGGGAGGAGATCGCGGATCTCCGGAAGAAGGTGGAGGACCTTCGTTCCAACCCCTCGGTCATCGAGGATATCGCCCGAAAGGACCTCGGGCTGATCCGAAAAAAAGAGAACGTTATCGTTCTGGAACGGAACAAGGATGCGGATCCCCATCCCCCCAAGGGCAGAACGGGCGCTCCGTAGCTATTCCATCCCGGTTTTCGCTGTCCTTCACCTGGGAGGCTTTCACCTGATCCGGATCGGCGTCCTGCCGCATTCCCTTGCGGAGAAGTGGGTTGCCTCCGCCGTCCTTGGGGCGGCAATCCTGCTGGCGCGGGAACTGATTCCTTCCCGACGCCTGAGCCATCTTCCGGATTTCAGGTTTGCGATGTCCTGGGCAGCCTCGGCGCTCCTCCAGCTCCACTCCCTGGTTCCCGGGATGGCCGAATCCCGGATCGTTCCGGCCGTCCTGTTCCCGGTCCTCCCCTGCCTTCTGGCTCCCGGGACCGCGGGGGTGTACGCGGTGGTTTCCCTCGCATGGTTTTCCTGGATTCCGGGAAGCCCCCCCGGCCTCAACGGATTGACCGTGTCGATGACCGCCATGGCGGCGCTCGGGCTTTCGGCCGGTTTCTGGATCCGCAACAGGGTACGGGGTAGGCCGGACCGGAAGGAACCGGGAGGGGGCGCGAGGGTGGACGAGGCGGAATCCCTCATGATTCCCTGGCAGAATCCGGGGCGGGAGCAGGATTTTGCCTTCGAAACACCGCAGGGGCGGGAGCGGATCCTGCAGATGCATGAAATCAGGACCGCGGAGGGTGTCCGCAGGGTTCTGGAAGGGATCCTTCCCGCTTCCGGGGCGGACCGGGTGTTGTTCGTGACACGCTCGGAGGACCCGGGGCGCCCGTTCCTGGTCCGTCATGAGGTCCGGAAGAGCGGGGGAGACTCCGGGGCCGCTTCGTTCATACCCGACTCCTACGTCCCGTTGCGGGAGGCGATGGTCTTCCGGCGGACCTTCTTCACGGAAGGAGAGGAGGCGGAAAGGTGGGGGATCTCCTGCGGCGGGAGGATGGAGCGACCTTCGGGGGTCGCCGCCGCGCCCGTACTGCACGAGGGGATCGAGGAGGGGGCGATCCTCGCCTTCCGTTTCGGCGGAGCGGGATGGGGCGAGCCGGTGGTCCCGCTCCTGGAGACGGGCGCCTTCCTGATCGCGCGGGAGGTGGCGGAAGGCCGGAGCCGGTATCGAAGCGACCGGACGCTCGCCGCCTGGGCCGGATATCACCGGTTCTTCAATCGCGTGGCAGAACTGGCGGAACGGAAAGGGGTCGTGGAACCGGCCGGCGCCTCGCCCCGGAGGGAAATCTACAGGGTGACCGCCGAAGCGGTCCGGGAGTCGCTCCGGGCCGACCGGGTCCTGCTGGTGGAAGGGGACAAGAAGGGGACCAGAGGAAGGATCGTCTGGGAGGAGAAGCGGGGAGAGACTCCCCCGCCCCCGGACAGGGAACACGGGGAAGAGGGCTGGGTCCGCCTCGGGGGAACCTATGCCGCTTGGGTTCTCGAAAAAGGGGTCCACAGGATCTTCGCCGGAGGGAGCGGGGGAGGCGGGAGGCACCCGGTTCTTCCGGCCCAATGGTCCGGTGTTGAAAAGGACCATCTTCTCGTTCCCGTTTCCGGACCGGACGGTTTCCGCGGACTCCTGGTGTGCGCATCGCCGGCGGGGCGGAATTTCCATGGGATGGACGCCGAGGCGGCGCGCGAACTGCTCCGGATCATGCGGATGGGGATCTCCCACTCCCGCTTCATCGAAACGCTGGAGGAGCAGGCGACGACCGACGGGCTGACGGGACTGATGAACCGGAAGACCTTCGGCACGCGGCTTTCCTCCGTGCTTTCCCGGCTGGACGGGCGTTACCCCTGCACCGTCATCATGCTGGACATCGATCATTTCAAGCGGGTCAACGACACCTACGGCCACCCGGCGGGAGACGAAGTGCTGAGAAACGTCGCATCGATCATCCGGAAAACGATCCGGAAGATCGACATGGCGGGGCGGTTCGGAGGGGAGGAGTTCATCCTCTACCTTCATCACGCGGACCGGGAGCGCGCGGAAAACGTGGCGGAGCGGCTCCGGATGATCATCGGGAAGGCGCGCTACACGTTCGACGGGAAGGAGACCGGCGTCACGGCATCCCTGGGAGCCGCCTGCTACCCGGCCGACGGCAGGACGCTCCAGGAGCTCGTGGGGAAGGCCGACGAAGCCCTGTACCGCTCCAAGCAGGGGGGAAGAAACCGGCTCACCTTCTCCTGAAGGCGCCCGGTCCCGGGGGTCGGCCAATATCGGTATATCGACTGTCATCGATTGACTTCGCCCGCCGTTCCGTGATATTGCGGAATCACGAAGAATCACCGGGAGGTCGGGCGATGAAACGTGTCGGCAAAGTGAAATGGTTCAACGAGACGAAGGGGTTCGGTTTCATCGAGCAGGAGGGGGAGAAGGACGTGTTCGTCCATTACACGGCGATCCGCATGGACGGCTACAGGACCCTCAAGGAAGGACAGCCGGTGGAATTCGTCGCACTGGAGACCCCGAAAGGTCTCCAGGCGTCCGAGGTGATCTGCGTTACCTGATCGGAAACCGGCAGGGAAATCCTCGGGCAAAAAAGAGGTGCCCCGCCCACGCGGCGGGGCATTGTTCTTTCCGGTAGCAATTCCCACCGTCGCATCTGGTTCGTTAGCCGTTGACTTCCCCGGACACTGACGATAACGTATTATCTTTAAATCATTTTTCGCTTTTTTCGAGGAGCCGGTGGACGTCCGCAACATCACAGAGTCCATGGTCTTTTCCGGAATAAAACGGAAATTGGACCAATGGGGGATCGGGGGGAAGATTAAATTTTCCCTGGAAATTCCGAAACAGCCGGAGCACGGTGACTTCTCCACGAACGCCGCGCTCCAGGCCGCAGGTCTCCTGCAGAGAAAGCCCGGGGAGATCGCCCTGGAGTTTCTCGAGGCGATACGATCGGCGGATGACCGGGGATGGTTCCGGTCGGTTTCCGTCGCGGGCCCCGGTTTCATCAACCTCGTCCTCTCGGACGGCGCCTGGAGGGAGGTTCTCGCGGCCGTTCTCCGGGAAGGGGAGAGGTTCGGAAGCGGCGAAGGAGGGAACGGGAAGAAGGTGATGCTGGAGTTCGTCTCCGCGAATCCGACGGGTCCCTTGCATGTGGGACATGGAAGGGGAGCGGCGATCGGCGACGCGCTGGCCCGGATCCTCGCCTTCCGCGGGTCCGAGGTGGTCACGGAATACTATGTGAACGACGTCGGGAACCAGATGGAGAAGCTGGGGGTCTCCTTTTACATACGGTATCTCCAGCGGTGCGGGAAAACGGTCGACCTTCCCGAGGACGGGTACCGCGGGGAGTATCTCGCTACGCTTGCCGCGCAGTTTCACGCGGAAGTCGGAGAACGCTATCTTCCGGTCCCCGAGGAGGAGGCGCTTCCGGTGTTCCGGCGGGAGGCATGCGACAGGATCCTCCGGGGGATCCGGGAGGATCTGGAGTCGTTCCATGTCCGGTTCGACCGGTGGTTCCGGGAGGAGGATCTCCACCGGAGCGGGGCGGTCGCCGATGCGCTGCAGGAGCTGGAACGCCGCGGGCAGACCTACCGCTCGGAGGGAGCGACCTACTTCCGGAGCGGCTCCCACGGAGACGAGAAGGACCGCGTCCTGGTCCGGACGGACGGGCGCGCCACCTATTTCGCCGCGGACCTCGCCTACCATCGGGAGAAGCTTACCAGGGGGCACGACCGCCTGATCGATATCTGGGGAGCGGATCATCACGGATACGCGCCGAGGCTCCACGCCGCCCTGCGGGGTCTGGGCGAGGACGCCGAACGGCTCGAGATCCTCCTGGTCCAGTTCGTCACCCTGATCCGGGACGGGAAGGCGGTCCAGATGTCGACCCGGTCCGGGGAATTTACCACCCTGCGGGAGGTCCTGGAGGAGGTCGGAGCCGACGCCGCCCGATTCTTCTACCTCCTTCGGAGCTTCGACTCGCATCTTGATTTCGACCTCACGCTGGCGAAGTCCCGGGAAAACGAAAACCCCGTCTACTACATCCAGTACATGCACACGCGGATCTGCAGCCTCTTCCGGGAGGCGGAGGCACAGGGACTCCTGCCGGAGGAGAACCCATCGCTGGGATGCCTGACCCATCCGGACGAGATCGGCCTGATGAGGCGTGTGGCGAGGTTCCCCGCTGTTCTGTCGGACGCGGCCCTGCTCCGGGAGCCCCACCGGATTCCCTTTTATCTCCTGGAGCTGGCACGGGAGTTCTCTTCCTTCTACAACAAGCACCGGTTCCTCGGAGAAAGCTCCGAACGTACCCGGGGCCGGCTCGCCCTGGCCAGGGCGATGCAGCATGTCGTGCGGACCGGTCTCTCCCTGATCGGGGTTTCCGCGCCGGAGAGAATGTGAAGTCGCTGTATAACAAAAAGGGGATCCGCCGCGGCGGCGAGGAGAGAAGCCAGTTCGCCTTCTTCCTGACGGGCGCCCTGGTGCTTTTCGCGATCGTCTTCGTCATCGGAATGCAGGTGGGGAGGGTCATCGAGAAGAACGCCGCGAAAAAGGAGATGGAGGCGGGGAAGGGAGGGGGGGCGATCGTGGTGGGGAAGGAACCCTCCACGGAGATCAGCCGGGAGATCGGCTCCTTCTCGGAGGAGGCGGCGAAGCTTCCCTCTCCGCCGGCTCCCACCCCCGGGGAGCGGCTCCGGGAGACGGAGCGGAGCGTCACCTTCCGGGAGACGCTGGAGAGGAAACATCCGAAACAGGCGGAGCTCGCCCCGCCCCCGGCGAAAAAGGAAACGTCGCGGGAGAAGCCGGAAACCGCGGCGCCCGCCTCTTCCGGCGCCCGCTTTTTCGTGCAGGCGGCCGCCTTCCGGGACCGGGCGGGGGCGGAAACGATGAGGAAACGGCTCGAACAGGGAGGGCACAAGGCGTCGATCGCCGCGCCTGTGGCCGGAAAAGGGGAACCGTTCCACCGGGTTCTGGTCGGCCCGTTTCCGGACAGGGATGCCGCGACCCGGGCGATGCGGAAGATCGCCGCGGAAACCCGGGGAAAGCCGTTCCTGGTGAAGGACTGAGGAGCCGATGGGGGACGGATCTTTCAGGGAGATCTTCCGGACCGCGGCGGCACCCGGAACCGTCATTCCCGTATGGGAGGAATTCCACGCGGACCTTGAGACTCCGGTCTCCGCCTATCTGAAGGTCGCCGCGCGCTTCCCGGACGATCATTTTCTCCTCGAGAGCGTGGAAGGGGGAGAGAAGTGGGCCCGCTACTCCTTCATCGGCTTCGATCCGGATATCCGCTTTTCCGCCGACGAGGATACCGTATCGGTCCGGCGGGGGGATCGGGTGGAGATCCTCCCCTCCCCGGGCGACCCGATGGAACTGCTGGCCGGCATCCTGGGAGAGAGGAGGTACCTTCCTGCGGAGGGGCTCCCGAGGCTCTCCGGCGGAGCCGTGGGATTCATCGGCTACGATTACGTGCGGCGCCTGGAGAGGCTCCCGGATCTCCATCCTCCCGGAAGGGCGCCGGACGCGATGTTCCTCTTCCCCTCGCGCCTGGTGGTGTTCGACAACGTGAAGCACCGGATCCTGATCGTGACGCACGGGGAGCTCCGGGAAGGGGAAACGCCGGACGACGCCTACGGCCGGTGCCTGCGGTCGATCGCCGAAGTCCGGGATCTGCTCCGGGAACCGCTTCCCTGGCAGGAGATTCCCGAAGGGGGGGGGGAGGAGAATCCCCGCTTCGAGATCCCCCGGGACCGGTTCACCTCGGCCGTCCGCAGGGCGAAGGAGTATATCCGGGAAGGGGAAATCATCCAGGCGGTGCTGTCGAACCGTGCGGAAGTCGCGACCCGCCGCTCCCCGTCCGAGGTCTACCGGATGCTCCGGGCGCTGAACCCGTCGCCCTACATGTTTCTGATGAAGACGGGGGGAATCGCCGTCGTGGGATCCTCTCCGGAGGTCCTGGTCCGGCTGGAGGGAGACCTGGTGCAGCTCCGGCCGATCGCGGGGACGCGCCCGAGGGGGGAGACCCCGGAGGAGGACCGGAGGATGGAGGCCGACCTGCTTTCGGACCCCAAGGAGATCGCGGAGCATGTGATGCTCGTCGACCTCGGGCGGAACGACGTCGGCCGGGTCGCCGAGTGGGGCAGCGTCAAGGTGGACGAGCTGATGGTGGTGGAGCGCTACTCGCATGTGATGCACATCGTGTCGAACGTGACCGGCAAGCTGCGCCGGGGGTTGAACGCCTTCGACGTGCTCCGGGCCGCCTTCCCCGCCGGGACCGTCACGGGGGCGCCGAAGGTCCGGGCCATGGAGATCATCGAGGAGCTGGAACCGTTCCGCAGGGGGATCTACGCCGGGGCGGTGGGATACTTCGACGTGCGGGGGAGCATGGACTTCTGCATCACCATCCGGACAATCGTGATGCGGGAGGGGAAGGCGATGATCCAGGCGGGTGCGGGAATCGTCGCGGACTCGGATCCCGACCGGGAGTGGGAGGAGATCCGGAGCAAGGCGCGCGTCCTGTTTCGCGCCGTCGGCGCGGGGGAAGACCGGGAGATGCCGGCATGATCGCAGTGATCGACAACTACGACTCCTTCACGTACAACCTCGTCCAGTACATCTGCGAGCTGGGGGCCGATGTCCGGGTGTTCCGCAACGACGCGGTGACGGTAGATGAGCTCGTTTCGCTAGGGCCAACCGGCCTCGTGATCTCCCCGGGTCCGGGAGGTCCTGCCGCCGCCGGGATCTCCCTCGAGGCGATCCGGGCCTTTCAAGACCGTACGCCGATCCTCGGGGTCTGCCTCGGGCACCAGTGCATCGGGCAGGCGTTCGGTGGAACGGTGGTCCACGCCAAGGCGCTGATGCACGGGAAAACCTCGAGGATACGGCACGACGGCCAGGGGATCTTCTCGATGATCGAGAACCCGATGACCGCCACGCGCTACCATTCCCTGGCGCTGGAGCGGGACACGCTGCCGGAAGAGCTGGAGGTCTGCGCGGAGTCGGAGGACGGCGAGGTCATGGGGATCCGGCACCGGACGCGCCCCGTGTTCGGCGTCCAGTTCCACCCGGAATCGATCCTGACCCGGTACGGGATGAGGATCCTCGAGAATTTCCTTTCCCGGATCGACCCCCGCCAGCCGGTTCGCGCCTGCTTCAGCACCATGCAGGAGGCGATCTCGGCGGTGGCGGCCGGGAAGGACCTGACCCGGGACGGGATGCGGGACGCAATGCGGATGATCATGGAGGGGGAGGCGACTCCCGCCCAGATTTCCTCCTTCCTCTCCTGCCTTGCGATGAAAGGGGAGACGATTCCGGAGATCGCCGCCGCGGTCGAGGTGATGCGGCAGAAGGCGACCCGGATCCGGACCGTCCCCGGAGAGATCCTGCTCGACACCTGCGGCACCGGAGGAGACCGGTCCGGGACCTTCAACATCTCGACCACGGTGGCCTTCGTGGCGGCGGGGGCCGGCATCCGTGTTGCCAAGCACGGCAACCGGTCGGTCACCAGCCGATCCGGAAGCGCGGACGTCCTCGAATCGCTCGGGATGGACCTTTCCGCTCCGGTGGAGGCGGTGCAGCGGGCCCTCGACGAGGCGGGGATCACCTTCCTGTTCGCGCCGAAGTTTCACGCCGCGATGAAGTTTGCCATCGGTCCGAGACGGGAAATCGGCATCCGGACGATCTT
>MGPV01000007.1:4718-5074 GCA_001797615.1 Deltaproteobacteria bacterium GWC2_65_14 | reverse complement strand
CTTTGACGAACCCCGCCGGAGCGACCTCCCAGCTCATCGGGGTCTACGACCCGCGGCTCACGGAGATGTTCGCCGGGGTCCTGAAGAATCTGGGGACGAAACGGGCCTTCGTCGTCCACGGCGCCGACGGCCTCGACGAGGCGACCGTCACGGGAGAAACCCGGGTCTCCGAACTGAAGGAGGGGCTGATCACGACTTACAATATTGATCCCCTGGATCTTTTCGGAGAGACCTACCAGGCTTCCGACCTCCGGGGCGGGGATGCCGAGACTAACGCCCGGATCACGACGGAGGTCCTGACCGGCCGGCAGGGGGCCGGCCGGCAGATCGTCATTCTAAACGCAGCCCTCGCCATA
>MGPV01000007.1:3071-4701 GCA_001797615.1 Deltaproteobacteria bacterium GWC2_65_14 | reverse complement strand
GGGGACGATCCTGGAGGGAATCGCCCTGGCGGGGGGCTGCATCGACAGCGGCGCCGCCCTGAAGAAACTCCAGGCGCTCATCGAGAGGAGCCACAGTTGACTGACGGCTTCGTAAAAAGGCCGGATGCTGCGTTGCGCTTCATCCTTCGTCATTGCGGCGTACGCCAAAGTACGCCTCATTCCTCGGATTCGCGCGCCTTGCCTGCGGCCTTTTTACGAAGCCGTCCCCATTGAAAGGTTTCAGCAAATGACTGCGTGGAAGCCACATTTGAGGATAATCACGTGATTCTGGACGACATCGTCGAAGTCAAGCGCCGGGAGGTGGCCCAAAGGAAGGAAGCGACCACCCTCGTCGCGCTGGAGGCAGCCGGCAAGGAAATGCCCCTGACCCGCGACTTCCGGAAGGCGCTCGACGGCGGCGGCTGCGCGATCATCGCCGAGGTGAAAAGGCGCTCCCCCTCCCGCGGGGTGCTCAGGGAGGATTTCGACCCCGTCCTGATCGCCCGGGAATATGAAAAACACGGAGCGGCGGCCGTCTCCGTCCTCACGGACGAGACTTTTTTCGGAGGGAGCAGGAAGGATCTTTCCGCCGTAAAAGGCGCCGTCTCCCTGCCGGTCCTCCGGAAGGAGTTCATCATCGATCCCTGGCAGATCCACGAAACGCGGGCGATCGGCGCCGACGCCCTCCTGTTCATCGCGGCCATCCTCACGGAGGGAGAGCTCCGCAACTATCTGGCCCTAGCCGCCTCCCTCGGCCTCGCCTCCCTGGTGGAGGTCCACGACCGCATGGAGCTGGAGACGGCCCTCCTTTCCGGAGCGGAAATCATCGGGATCAACAACCGCGACCTGAAGACGTTTCAGACGGACATAGGGACATCACTTGCTCTGGCTCCTCTCATCCCGTCGGACCGGATCGCAGTCAGCGAAAGCGGGATCCGTTCACGCCGGGAAATCGAGCTCCTCATGCAGGCGGGGATCGGGGCCTTTCTGATCGGTGAGGCGCTCGTCGCGGCCCCGGAGATCGGGGCAATACTGAGGGGGTTCTTGGGAAGATGACGGAGATCAAGATCTGCGGGATCACGCGCCTCGAGGACGCCCTCTGCGCCGCCGACTGCGGGACCGACGCCGTGGGGTTCATCTTCCATAAGGCAAGCCCCCGGTACATCGCGCCGGAGAGGGCAAGGGCCGTCATCGCGGTCCTCCCCCGCGGCACCGTGACGGTGGGCGTCTTCGTCAACCGCGAGGCGGACGAGGTGGAAAGGACCGCCGCCCTCTGCGGCCTCGACCTGATCCAGCTACACGGCGACGAATCCCCCGAATACTGCCGCCGGTTCCCGCATGAACGGGTCATCAAGGCCGTCTTTCCCCTAACGCCCGGAGATCTGCGGTCGCTTGGGGCCTACGAAGTCCGGGCCTTTCTCGCGGATGCCCGGGATGCCGGCCGCTACGGGGGGACGGGGAAGCGGGCCGACTGGGAACTGGCCGCAAAACTCAGGGAGTCGCACCCCCTGATCCTCGCCGGCGGTCTCGACGCGGGTAACATCGCGGAGGCCCTGGCCGCCGTCTCACCCCACGCCGTGGACATCAACAGCGGCTGCGAGCGGGCGCCGGGGATCAAGGATCACGACCG
>MGPV01000007.1:0-3057 GCA_001797615.1 Deltaproteobacteria bacterium GWC2_65_14 | reverse complement strand
TCTTTGGGAAAGGAAAAACGCAATCATGATGCGGACACAACCGGACAGACGCGGCCATTTCGGGATCTTCGGGGGACGCTACGCCGCGGAGACCCTGATGCCCGCCCTCCTGGAACTGGAGACGGCCTATCGCGCGGCCCGGAGGGACGCCTCTTTCAAAAAGGAGTTCTCCTTTTATCTCCATGAGTACGCGGGGCGGGAGACGCCCCTCTACGAGGCGCGCAGGCTCACCGAGACCCTCGGCGGCGCGAAGATCTACCTGAAGCGGGAGGACATGAACCACACGGGCTCGCACAAGATCAACAACACGCTGGGTCAGGTCCTGCTTGCCCGGCGGATGGGGAAGAAAAAGGTGATCGCCGAGACCGGGGCGGGCCAGCACGGCGTGGCGACCGCGACGGCGGCGGCCCTCTTCGGCATGGAGTGCCGGATCTTCATGGGCGAAGAGGACATCCGGCGGCAGGCCCATAATGTCTTCCGGATGAAAATCCTCGGCGCGGAGGTCGCCCCCGTAGCCGCCGGCACGGCGACCCTCAAGGATGCGATGAACGAGGCGATGCGCGACTGGGTCTCCTCGGTGCGCGACACCTTCTACGTCATCGGCACCACGGCAGGCCCCCACCCCTACCCGGTCATGGTCCGCGATTTCCAGAGCATCATCGGCCGGGAGGCGAGGCGGCAGATCCTGAAGAAGGAAGGGCGGCTCCCCGACATCCTCATCGCCTGCGTGGGCGGGGGAAGCAACGCCCTCGGTCTTTTTTACCCTTTCCTTGCCGATCCCGCGGTGGCGATGACCGGCGTCGAGGCGGCGGGAAAAGGGCTCGCCACAGGGCTTCATGCGGCAAGCATTACGGCAGGTCGGGTCGGCGTCCTCCATGGGAACAAGACCTATCTTCTTCAGGATGAATACGGCCAGGTCCGCGACGCCTACGCCATCGCTGCCGGCCTCGACTATCCCGGCGTGGGTCCGGAACACGCCTGGCTCCACGCCACCGGGCGCGCCCGCTACGTCGCCGTCACGGACGAGGAGGCTGTAGAAGCCTTCGTCGCCCTTTCCCGCCAGGAGGGAATCATCCCCGCGCTGGAGAGCGCCCATGCCGTGGCCTGGGCCATGAAGACGGCGCCCGCCATGGCAAAGGACAAGATTGCAATCATCAACCTCTCCGGCCGGGGCGACAAGGATGCGGAGACCATCGCCGAGAGCAGGGAGGGAAAAGAATAATGGGACGGATCGAAGAGAGATTCACGGCATTGAAAAAAGAGGGTCGTAAGACGTTCGTCGCCTACTTGACGGCGGGCGATCCCGATCTGGAAACAACCGCGCGGCTGATCCCGGCACTGGAGGCCGCCGGGGTGGACATCATCGAAATCGGCGTCCCTTTCTCCGATCCGACGGCGGACGGCCCCGTCATCCAGGCCGCCTCTCAGCGCGCCCTCAAGCGGGGGGCCACCCTGGCGAAGATCCTCGCAATGATCGCCTCCCTTCGCCGGACGAGCGGAATCCCGATCGTCCTGTTCGGCTACTATAACCCGATCCTCAGCTACGGGCCGGAAAAGTTCGCGGCGGAGGCGGCTGCCTCAGGCGTGGACGGCATCCTTGTCGTCGACCTCCCCCCCGAAGAAGCTGATGAACTCCGACAATACTCGGATCCGGCCGGACTCGATTTCATCACGCTCATCGCCCCGACGACCGGTTCAGTGCGGGCCAGGAAGATCCTCCGAAGGGCGGCGGGATTTGTCTACTACATCTCCGTCACCGGCGTCACGGGAACGGCCGCCCCCCGGGCAGAGGACGTCCGGAGCGACGTGGAAAGGCTCAAGAGGATGACGGCGCTTCCCGTTGCCGTCGGCTTCGGCATCTCCACCCCCGGTCAGGCGGCAGCCATCGCTCCCTTGGCCGACGGCATCGTCGTCGGGAGCGCCCTGGTCCGCCTGATCGGCGAGAAGGGCACAAGCGACGACCTCGTACCGGCAGCAACCTCCTTTGCGGGAGAGATCCGCCGGGCGATCGACGCAGCCTGCCCGGGTCAGGGAAAAAAGTAAAACGGGTCTGCTATAACCTGCATGGCGTTGTCGGATGGCGCTTGGCATGTCTAACAGCTGTAGTTCTTAACGGCTCGCTTGATCGCGGGCCCCGCTTTGGCAAGATCGTCCGGGACCATGACCGGATGAATCTCAATGCTTGCATTGAACGCAAGGAACCACGGCTCAGCGATTGCTGGGATTTGAGAAGCATCTTGCATCTCGAGAAAAATGAACCCCGTGCGCTGACCGTTGGTGTCCGTAAAATAGACGGCTTCCGGCTTCAAATCTGCCAGAATGGATTGGATGGTCGCGCCGAGCTTTCCAGCCTTCGCGGCCGCGTTCCCGGACTCAACGGGGATATTGACCTTCAGTAAAAATCGCATGTTTCACCTCCTAATGGTTTGGTTTCCTGGATTCACGCAGCGCCTTCCAACGGCGCGCCTCAGCCGCGCACGTTTTTTTCGTCGGGCTGCAGGCACGACGTCAGCCGGCTTATTTCTCACCTTGGCTGTAGTTTGTCAGCGACCACCTACAGAGACTTCGCGTAATCAAGCATCCCCTGAAAATCTACGACGACGGCCGGCTCTTTTCCTACCACCCATGCGTCGTGGCCGGCGGGAAGAAATGAAACGTCGCCGGGCCGAGCCTCAAACTCGGTTCCGTCATCCATACGAATCTTCAGCACGCCCGATACGTGATACTGGAAGTGAGGCGCTTCGCAGCTCTTTGTTTTGGCAAGTGGTTGCACCGACGTTGCCCATCTCCAGCCAGGCTGAAAGATAGCTCGACCAACCATTGCGCCGCCGATTTTGATGAGTTCCAGTCGTCCCTTCGGGAATTCCCGAACTTCGTCGGGTTTCCCAAAACTTTTGAGGTCAGCCTTTTTCATCATGCACCTCCTGTTTGTATTACCGGCGATAATATTTTCCCATTTTCTCAAGATAACACAATGCGTATAAAATGGAAGCATAAGCCGTAATCCACCACCAACTTTTAGATGGACGGGTTTTTCGTACTTTTAGGAATCATTCT
>MGPV01000006.1:3174-14187 GCA_001797615.1 Deltaproteobacteria bacterium GWC2_65_14 | reverse complement strand
AAGGTTGCAATGGCAGAAAGGATCGCACTACACGACAACGGGTTGGAGATGGTGAGAGCGTTCTCCAGGACCGTCCCTGGTTTCAGCCGGGTCAGGCGTCCGGGTTTCGGTGGAAGAACTCCGGGATCCGCGGCTCCCCCTCGATCGTCACGCGCCTCCCCTCGATCCTCAGCTTCCCCTGGAGATGGAGGCGGATCGCCATCGGATAGATCCGGTGCTCCTGGACCAGGATCCGCGCGGCCAGCGACTCCTCCGTGTCGTCGTCGTAGACCGGCACGACCGCCTGGACGACGACCGGGCCCGTGTCGACCCCCTCGTCGAGATAGTGGACCGTGCAGCCGGAGAAACGGACGCCGTATTCCAGCGCCTGCTTCGGCCCGTGGGTGCCCGGGAAGGAGGGGAGGAGCGCAGGGTGGATGTTGAGGATCCGGTTCGGGAAGGCCCCGACGAACACCGGGGTCAGGATCCGCATGAACCCGGCGAGGCAGACCAGTTCCGCGCCGTTCGCGCGGATCGTCTCGACCAGCCGCGCATCGAAGGACTCCCGGGTCGGAAAGTCCCGGTGGCGGACGACTTCCGTCGGAATCCCGTGCGTTGCGGCCCGCACGAGTCCGTAGGCATCCTCCTTGTTGCTGACGACCAGCGCCACACGGCAGGGGATCTCGCCCCGTTCGGAGGCGTCGATGATCGCCTGCAGATTCGAGCCGCTGCCGGAGATGAGGACCGCGATCGGGGGTCTTTCGCTCATCGTGCCCTCCCGAGAAACCGGACTCCGGACGGCCCCGATCCCGTTTTCCGGATCTCCCCGATCCGGTAGGCGGGAACCGACGCCCTCCGGAAGTGGCGGAGGGCCGCCTCGCCGTCTCGCGGACGGACGATCAGGATCATCCCGAGCCCCATGTTGAAGGTCCGGTAGGCTTCCGCACCCGGAAGCCGGCCGGCGTCGCACAATGACCGGAACACCGGGTGCACGGGCCAGCTGTCCCGCTCCACCTCCGCGCACAGGCCGGGGGGAACGGACCGGGGAAGGTTCCCGGGAATCCCGCCCCCCGTGATATGGGCCATCCCCCGGATCCGCACCTTCTTCGCGAGGGAGAGGACCGGGCGGACGTAGATCCGGGTCGGGCGGAGCAGCTCCTCCGCCACCGTGCACCCCCATTCCGGAATGCGGGAACCGACCCGTTTCCGCATTCTCTCGAACACGATCTTTCGCGCGAGGGAATACCCGTTGCTGTGAAGCCCGGTCGAGGCCAGCCCGATGAGGATGTCGCCCGCCCGGACGCCGCTCCCGTCGACGATCCTCGCACGCTCCACCGCTCCGACGGCGAATCCCGCCAGATCGAATTCCCCCCGGGCGTAGACCGAGGGCATCTCCGCCGTCTCCCCGCCGAGGAGGGCGCACCCCGCCTCGCGGCATCCCGCCGCGATTCCGGAGACGATCTCTGCTCCCGTCTCGGCCGAGAGCTTTCCGGTGGCGTAGTAGTCGAGAAAGAAGAGCGGCTCCGCCCCGTGGACGAGGATGTCGTTCACGCACATGGCGACCAGGTCGATGCCGACGGTGCCGAAGATCCCGGCCATCGCGGCCACCTTGACCTTCGTCCCGACGCCGTCGGTCCCCGAAACGAGCACGGGGTCCTTGTACTTCGAGGCCGGAAAGCGGAAAAAGCCAGCGAATCCGCCGATGTCCCCCAGAACCTCCCGGCGGCGGGTCGAGCGGACGGCGGACCGGATCCGCGAAACCATCCGGTCTCCCTCGGCGATGTCGACCCCGGCGGAGGCGTATGTCACGGATTTTTTCACGATGGTTTCCCCCGGAATGCATCCCCACGGTACGGTTTCCCGGAACCCGCTTTGACATCCTCCCCCGCCTGAATCCGGGGGATTCCTACGGCGCTCACGCGGAAACCGCCTGAGTCGCTTCGGTGGGTTCCTGCTTCGCCGAGCGGCCTGACTGCACCGGCTCTTCGCAGGCTATCACGGCATGCCCTGCCGCTAACACATTGATCGCGCCGACGTGATCGGCGTGATTCTCGTAACCGCATTCCACGCACGCAAACCGGACTTGGGTCTGACGGTTGTCCGCCGACACCTGCCGGCAGGCCGGACACGTCCTGCTGGTATTGCGCGGTGGCACCGCGATGACATATCCTCCGCCCCAAGCCTGTTTGTACTCCAGTTGCCGCCTGAACTCGAACCAGCCTTGATCGAGGATAGAGCGGTTCAGTCCGGATTTGGCGCGGACGTTCTTGCCCGGCTTCTCTCTGCTACCCGCCGCCGACTTCGACATGTTGCGTACCTGCAAGTCCTCGATGCACACGATCGCGTGGTTTTGGCTGATCGTGGTCGTGGCTTTGTGCAGGTAGTCGCGCCGGGCGTTGGCGATAAGGGTGTGAATCTTTTGGACTTTGGCTTTCGCTTTCTTCCAGTTGTTGCTGAACTTCTGCTTGCGGCTCATCGCCCGCTGATACCGGGCCAGGCGCTGCTGGTGTTTCTTGAAGCTATTGAGCGGCTCGAACACGGTGCCGTCGGAGAGGGTGGCGAAACGGACAATGCCCATGTCGACGCCGACCATCGAGCCGGACGGGTGTACCGGCTGTTCCACCTCCCGCTCTGTCTGGATACTGAAATACCACTTGCCGCCCGACGGGCTGACGGTGACGTTTCTCACCGTCCCCAATACCTCGCGGCTGTTGCGATAGCGTAGCCAGCCGAGCTTCGGCAGGAAGATGCGGCTGTTGGCTTGATCGAGCTTGATCTGTTTCGGGTCGGGATAGCGGAAACCGTCGCCCCGCCCCTTTTTCCTGAAGCGGGGAAAATCCGCCCGCTTGGCGAAGAAATTGGTGTAGGCGCGTTCCAAATCCTTGAGCGTCTGTTGCAACGGATGGACGGGCGCATCGGCCAGCCATGCCGTGTCCACGCTGTTGCGCCATTCGGTGAGCAGCTTGCACAACCCGGCATAACCAAGCTTCTTCTCACCCTGCTCGTACCGCTGTTTCTGCAACGCCAAAGCCTTGTTGAACACGAACCGACACGACCCGGCGAAGCGGCGCATCCGGCGCTGCTGGTCGCCGTTTGGCTGTAGCTCGTATTTATAGGCTTGCCGACGTTTCATCCCTGGAGTATAGTTTGGTCTATGAACCATGACAAGGATATTCGACACGGCCGGCACTGTGTGTCTCTGATGCACGTCCATTTGGTCTTTGTGACGAAATATAGGCGTGGCGTGTTCACCAAAGCCATTCTCGACGACCTGCGCGGCATCTTCGCCAAGATCTGCCGCGACTTCGAGGCGGAACTGGTGGAGTTCGACGGCGAGGACGATCATGTGCACCTGCTGGTGAACTATCCGCCAAAGGTGGCGGTGTCGACGTTGGTGAATAGCCTGAAAGGCGTATCCAGTCGCCTCATGCGGAAGAAGAACTATCCGAACATCCGCAAGAAGCTATGGGGTGGTGCGCTCTGGTCGCCAAGCTACTTTGCCGGTAGCTGTGGCGGCGCACCTGTCGGAATCATCCGCCAGTACATCGAACAGCAGCAGACGTCGCACTGACCACCCAAAGGACGGCTACGCCGTCCGCGCTATCCTTCCCCGACCTGAAGGCCGAGACTTGTCGCGCGCCGGGTCAATGATTTTTCAGGAACCCTCGGGTAAGATGGTTCCGCGGCGAAAGGGAAAGGGGGGACCCATGGGGAAACGAGTGGGAATCGTCGTTCTCGGCGATGAGGTGCTCGGCGGGGAGGTCCGGGAAAGCAACATCGCCCACCTGATTCCCCTGCTGAACGGGTGGGGGGCGGAGGTGGTCCTCTGCGCGATCCTCCCCGACGACGTGTCCACCGTGGTGAGGCATCTGCGGAGGTACCTCGAGGAGACCGACCTGCTGATCCTCACCGGGGGGATCGGTCCGACCCCGGACGACATCACGAGGGAGGCGGTGGCCCGGGTCGCGGGAGTGCCGCTCGTCGTGCACCCCGATGCGAGGGCGGCGCTGGAACGGTACTACGGCGACCGGATCAGCGAGAGCCGCCTGCTCATGGCCCAGGTTCCGCAGGGGGCCGAGCTGATCCCGAATCCGGTGAGCGCGGCCCCCGGGTTCCACGTCGCCCGGATGGCGGCCTTCCCGGGGATCCCCCAACTTCTCCACGTCATGATCGACTGGGTGAAGCCGCTGGTTTCCGGGGTGCGGAAAAGCCGGGTGACCCTATACAGCGGGGCGCCGGAGTCCTCCTACGCCGGGATCATGCGGGAGGCCATGGAGGCGTTCCCGGACGTGCGGGTCGGCTCCTACCCGATGCTGGAAGGGGAGTATCGGGTGCGGGTGGTGTTCCGGTCGGACCGGCTCTCCCGGGCGTCCGCCTGCGCGGATCTGTTCGGCAGGATGCTCGAGAGGGCGGGGTTCACGGTCGTCCGGAGGGTCGAGGAACAGGGCGAAACGGTTCCGTAGGCGGTTGCCGGCCGGAAACCCTCCCGCATCTCGTCCCGGCACAGGCCGGTTCCCCTTTTCGGATTTGGCAAAGACCTGACGGATTTGAAATCCGCAAGGCAGCGTCCGCATCTCTCCGGCCCAAAGACTCCCATTCTATCCGTAATGAAATCGGCAGGTTAGTCCTCGTTCTCTATTGCCTCTTTCCCCGGTTCCGGTCGGGCACACCCTTTGAAAAGGTATGGGGAGGAACCGATACGGTTCCCGACATGGATGGGGAGAGGCACAATGAGGCGGGTCTGGATTCTGTCGCTTGCGGTGTGGGTGGCCGTTGCATCGGTGTGGAGCATGGGATGCGGGGGTGCGGGCGCGGAGGGAGGAGCCTCCGGCACGGTTCCCGGTGCCATCGCAACGGTCCTGGCCTGGGATCCCCCGACCACCTATGTCGACGCCACTCCGCTGAATCCCCTTATGGATCTGGACTATTACGAGTTCTATATCCGCCAGGACCCAAGCTTCACCGAAGCGGATTCCCACATGGCCGAGGTGAACGCCGTGGACAACCAGGTCCTGGTGTCCGAATTCCAGCTGGTCAATCTCCTGCCGTTTCTCCCGCCCGGCCCCCGTTCCTACCTGTCCATCCGTGCCGTCGGGGTGGACGGTTCGAAGTCGCCCTTTTCCCAACCGATCGCATGGGACCATATCTGAAACCCCTGGGAGGACGTATGAGAAAAAGGTGGTTTCCCGCACTGCTGCTCATGCTGTTTGCCGTATCGTTCGCCGCATCCGCGAGCGCGGAGACCCTGTCCTGGAACGCCGTTACCACGTACACCGACGGGACCTCGATCGGGAGCGCGACGGTGACGTACCAGGCCTACTGGACGACGAACTCCAGCCTGACGGGCCTCAATACCCTCGGATCGGCCGGGAGTTCGACGTCGAGGACCTTCAACGTGGACACCTCAGGCATGCCGCGGGGCTCGATCATCTATTTCACCTGCAAGGCCACGGTTTCTGGCGTCGACTCCTCGCTGGCCTCGGCCCTGTCCTGGAACGTACCGACCAAGTCTCCGTCGGCCCCGAGCAATCTGCAGATGAACTAGCCAGGATCCGCAGACAGTCACTCTCTACGGGGGGCGGCACCGGGAAGAATCCTTTCCCCTGCCGCCCCCTTCCTCTTCTTCCCTCTTTTCCGAAAAGTCCCTACAATAGGGTTTTCCAAATTCCGTAGACGGGGGTGTTTCGTTGCGCAACGCGTTCGTCCTGCCGGTGCTGCTGATCCTGTTCACAGGATTCGTCTCCGCGGCGGATGCCGCCCCGAAAGGAGGCAATCCCGTGGTCCTGCTGGAAACGAGCAAGGGAAAGATCAAGGTGGAGCTCTACCCGGAGAAGGCTCCGGTATCGGTGAAGAACTTCCTCACCTACGTGGGGGAGGGGCACTACGACGGGCTGATCTTCCACCGGGTGATCAAGGAATTCATGATCCAGGGGGGCGGCTTCACGAAGGAGATGCAGGAAAAGCGCCCCACGCATCCCCCGATCAGGAACGAGGCCGGAAACGGGTTGAAGAACGACCGGGGGACGATCGCGATGGCCCGGACGAACGTGGTGGATTCCGCCACGGCCCAGTTTTTCATCAATGTGGTGGACAACGACTTCCTGAACCACATGGACGCGTCTCCCCGCGGGTTCGGCTACGCGGTGTTCGGGAAGGTGATCGAGGGGATGGACGTGGTGGACAAGATCCGGGCCGTCCCCAGCGGCCGAGCCTCGATGTTCCAGGACGTCCCCCGGGAACCGGTCACGATTCTCAAGGCCACGGCGCTTCCCGAAGGGGGGAAGGAATAGGGAAAGGAAAGGCGCCCGGCATCCTGCTTGGGGGGGGAGGAGAGGCCGGGCGCCCGGCGCGCGATGATGGGAAACGTCCTCCGGCGACCTCCGGTGAAGGGGGCGCCGGGGGAGAGGTTCCCCGCCGGTTGATGCGTCAGTGCGCGCCTAAAAACATATCCACCTCATCCACGCGGGTCGCGTGGGTGCGCTCCGGCTTGACCAGCATGACCGGGCGCTTCGTCGTGACCATCACCTTCTGCGCCACGCTTCCCATCAGCAGCTTCGAGAGGCCGCTGCGGCCGCAAGCGTTTATGTGTATACAGTATACGGAAACGGAAAGGGTGTCAACCCGATTCGGACCCCTGGAAGTTTCTCTTTCCCTCCGGGGGGAACCGGAGGTAGAATGGTTGACAAACTATTTGTAATGCATGGAGAAAATGGTTCCCGCGGCAGTCTGCTCGGGAATCCCGGACGGTCATGCGGGCGCGGATCTCACTGGTGGTGGAGGATGGGGAGTCAGGCCTTCGGCTGGACCGGTTCCTCCGGGCCCGGATGCCGGAACTTCCGGCGAAAAGCGTGCGGTTCGCGATCGGGGCGGGGGATGTGACGGTCAACGGGCAGCCCGGCGCGAAGGGACGATTTCTCCGGGGGGGAGACCGGGTGTCGATCCGGAAAATCGCGGAAGAAACGGACTGGCTTCCGGAGAAGGGCGACCCCCCCGGGGCGTCGGTCCTCTACGAAGACGGGGTCGTGGCGATTCTGAACAAGCCTCCCGATATCCATACCGAGCCGCACAGGCCCCGGGAGGCGGGAACGCTGGCCGGCTTTCTCCTCGAGAGATTTCCGTTCGTTTCGGAGATCTCCTCCGCTCCGGGACTTACGCTGCTGACGAGGCTGGACTATTCCACGAGCGGGGCGGTTCCGGCCGCTCTCACCGGAGAGGCCCTGTCGTTCCTGTCGCGGGAGCGGGAACAGGGGAGGATCCGGAAGGTCTATTTCTGCGTCGTGACGGGACGGATGCGCGAAAAAAGGGTTCTCTCCGGCCGAATCGAGAGCGAAGGAGGCGAAACTATCCGGGTGCGGGCCGACGGGGCCGATCCCGATCCGGGACGCTGGACGACAATCACGCCTGTCCTCGAAGGGGAGAGGTGCACCCTGGTCCGTGCGGAGATCGTGCGCGGGAAGCGGCACCAGATCCGGGCGCATCTCGCGGCCGCGGGATTTCCGGTCGTCGGGGACCGCCGCTATTCCGCGGTACCCGACGAGGGACCGGGCAAGGGGCGCCTGCTGCTCCATGCGGGGGAAGTGGAGTTCGTTCACCCGGAAACGGGAGAGCGGGTGCGGGTCGTCTCCCCCCTTCCGGGGGAGTTCCGGGTCACCTGAGCGAGGAGAGATCCTCCTCGAGACGCCGGAGCTGTTCCCGGTCTTCGGGAAGCTCTTGCTGGTACTTCCTGTAGAGGTCGAGGTCCACTTCGTCGACGAGCCGGTTTCTCAGGGGGTTCAGGGCCAGCGACCGTTTCCGGTCCACCGCCTGGATATGCTGTTCCTTGGCGGAGATTTTCGCCTTTCTCTGCTCGATCTGCCCCAGCAGCGCTTCGCGGGAGGCACCCGATTCCGGCGTCCCGGGGGCGCCCCCTGCAGTATCGGAAGGGGTGAGGGCCGTCGGCCTGTCCGGCGGCGGCTCCAACACGGAAACGGTTCCCCGGGATCCCGGACCCTCCCGCACGAACGGCGTCGCCGCCCCTCGGGCGGAAGGGGGAACGTTCGAGAGGTCGTCCGTGAAATGAACCGTTCCCTGGCCGTCCACCCAACGGTAGATATCCGCGGCGGCGGGAAGGGCGGAAAGCAGGGCGCAAAGCGACAGGACAACGGCGAGCCGTGCAGGATCGCCCGCCCGCAACGGTGTCCTTCCGGATTTCCCCGCGCCCGGATCCATCACCGGTACATGTAGACGGTGAGGATGATCGCGATCGACCCGGCCACGAGAACGGCGATGGGAATCAGGACCGTCGCATCCATACCACTGATAGTACAATAGGCAAGCCCGGGAATCAACGGAGGGAGTGGACACGGAGGGAGTGGTGCGGAACGAAGGACTGGCCCGGGAATGT
The DNA here is from genome assembly GCA_001797615.1 of Deltaproteobacteria bacterium GWC2_65_14. Lineage (NCBI taxonomy): Bacteria > Deltaproteobacteria > Deltaproteobacteria bacterium GWC2_65_14. The sequence continues at coordinate 5,825 of MGPV01000006.1, read as the reverse complement.
GCGGGAGCGTGAGAATTTCATCGAGCGTGCCGTGATCCGGGCTTCGGGCGGGCAGAAATGCCGGAAAGAACGGAGCGACAGGCCTGCAACGCGTGGAAAATGGTTCAGGAATGCAGGCATAACCGCCAATAAGTCACCTATATCCATCCCGATAGATATTTGAAAACATTGTTTGTCGGAGCGCACGCGGATTGGGTTAGTATACCAGGATTACCCATTACTGAGGATACCGGATGCCGCTGCTCAAGGTCGAGGACGTTCACCTGTCGTTCGGGGGGGTCAAGGCGATCAACGGCGTATCGATCGATGTGGAAAAGGGGAAGATCCACGCGATCATCGGCCCGAACGGCGCGGGGAAGACCTCGGTCTTCAACTGCATCTCCTGCGTCTACCGCCCGCAGCGGGGAGCGGTCTACTTCGAGGACCGGAAACTCACGGGGATGAGCCCCCACCGGATCGCCCCCCTCGGGATCGCCCGGACCTTCCAGAACATCGCCCTCTTTCACCACATGACGGTGCTGGACAACCTGATGCTCGGGCGCCATCTGTTCCTGAAACGGGGGGTCTTCCTCGGGGGGATCTTCCTCGGCCCCGCCCGGAACGAGGAGATCGAGAACCGGAAGGTGGTGGAGGACATCATCGACTTCCTCGAGATCGAGAACATCCGGAAAAAACCGGTCGGCACCCTTCCGTACGGCCTCCGGAAGCGGGTCGAGCTGGCCCGCGCGCTCTCCCTCAAGCCGAAGCTGCTGCTGGTGGACGAGCCGATGGCGGGGATGAACCTCGAGGAGAAGGAGGACATGGCCCGCTTCATACTCGACATCAACGAGGAGTGGGGGATCACCGTCCTGCTGATCGAGCACGACCTGGGGGTGGTGATGGACATCAGCCACCGGGTGAGCGTCCTCGATTTCGGGGTCAAGATCTCCGAAGGGGAGCCGGCCGAGGTGGCGAACGACCCGCACGTGATCGCTGCCTACATCGGCGAGGAGGACGATTTTCTGAAGGAGCTGGAGGCGCGCTGAAGGGCGATGAAGACGATCCTCGAGCGGCACGACACCTTTCCGAAGCTGCTCCTCCGGAACGCGGAGCGGTTCGGCGACCGGAAGGTCGCCATGCGGGAGAAGGAGTTCGGGATCTGGCAGGAGTTCACCTGGGAGGAGTACCACGAGCACGTGAAGTACTTCTCCCTCGGGCTGGTTTCGCTGGGGCTCTCCCGGGGGGACAAGGTCGCCATCATCGGGGACAACCGTCCCGAATGGGTCTGGGCCGAGGTGGCGGCGCAGGCGGCCGGGGCCGTTCCCCTGGGGCTCTACCAGGATTCGACCCTGAAGGAGGTCTCCTACGTCATCGACCACTCCGACTCCTCCTTCGTGGTGGCGGAGGACCAGGAGCAGGTCGACAAGATCCTCGACATGAAGGAACAGCTCCCGAAGGTCCGGTACGTCATCTACACCGACCCCCGGGGGATGCGCGGATACAAGGAGCCCTTCCTCCTCGACTTTCAGGAGGTGGAGAACTTCGGGCGGGAGCTCGAGCAGAGGGAGCCGGATCTCTACGCGCGGAACCTCGAGGCGTCGGCCCTCGAGGACCTGGCGCTGATCTGCTACACCTCCGGGACGACCGGGTTCCCGAAGGGAGCGATGCTCTCCTTCCGGAACCTGCTCCTGATGGCGGCGAACCTGATGGAGGTCGACCCGAAGCGGGAGTCCGACGAGTTCGTCTCTTTCCTCCCCCTGGCCTGGATCGGGGAGCAGATGATGTGCCTCTCCAGCGCGCTGCTGACCGGCTTCACGGTGAACTTCCCGGAGAAGCCGGAGACGGTCCAGGAGAATATCCGGGAGATCGGGCCGAGCATCATGTTTTCCCCCCCCCGCATCTGGGAGAACATGACCTCCACCGTCCAGGTGAAGGTGATGGACGCCTCCCGGCTCAAGCGGGCCATGTACAACTGGGCGCTCCCCGTCGGATACGAGTACGCGGACGCCGTGTTCTGCAAGCAGAAGCCGTCGCTATCCCTCATGCTCAAGCACCGGCTGGCCTACTATCTCGTCTTCCGCGCGCTCAAGGACCGGCTGGGGCTGCTGCGGATCCGGACCGCTTCCACCGGAGGCGCAGCGCTCGGACCCGACGTCTTCAAGTTCTTCAACGCGATGGGAGTGAACCTCAAGCAGATCTACGGCCAGACGGAGATCTCCGGGATCTCCTGCATCCACCGGGAGGGCGACATCCACTTCGACTCGGTGGGCAAGCCGATCCCCGAGACCGAGATCATGATCTCGGAGTCGGGGGAGATCCTCTCCCGGAGCTCTTCGGTCTTCCTGGGGTACTACAAGAGTCCCGAAGAGACGGAGAAGACGCTGGCGGGCGGATGGCTCCATTCCGGGGACGCCGGCTACTTCACCGAGGGCGGCCACCTGATCGTCATCGACCGGGTGAAGGACGTGATGCACCTGAACGACGGCACCCGCTTCTCCCCGCAGTTCATCGAGAACAAGCTGAAGTTCTCCCCCTACATCAAGGAGTGCGTCTGCATGGGGAACCAGCGCGACTTCATCACTTCGATGCTCTGCGTCGACTACGCGAACGTGGGGAAATGGGCCGAAAGCCGCCGGATCTCCTACACGACCTACACCGACCTGGCGGGGAAG
>MGPV01000006.1:0-3162 GCA_001797615.1 Deltaproteobacteria bacterium GWC2_65_14 | reverse complement strand
GAACTTCTCGCGAAGGAGGTCGAGAAGGTGAACGCGACCCTTCCGGCGACCACGAGGATCCAGCGGTTCGTCCTGCTCTACAAGGAGCTCGACCCCGACGACGACGAACTGACCCGGACCCGGAAGGTGAGGAGGGCTTTCGTCGGGGAACGGTACCACCACGTGATCGAGGGGATGTACACGGGGGAGGACCGGATCCCGATCGACGCCGTGATCAAATACCAGGACGGGAAGACGTCGCGGATCAAGACGACGCTCGCCGTCCGGAACATCTAGGGGGAAGCGATGTCGTTCCAGTATTTCCTGCAGCTGGTCATCAGCGGGCTGGTCATCGGCAGCATCTATTCGGCGGTCGCCCTGGGGTTCGTCATCATCTACAAGGCGACCCGGGTCGTGAACTTCGCGCAGGGGGAGCTGTTGATGGTCGGCGCCTACGTCTGCTACGCCTTCCTGGTGCAGATGCACGTGCCGTTCTGGGCGGCCCTGCTGCTCACCATCCTGTTCGCGATGGTGCTGGCGGTCCTGGTGGAGCGGATGATCCTGCGGCCGATGATCGGGGAGCCGATCATCTCCATCATCATGGTCACCATCGCCCTCTCCCTGGTGTTCCGGTCGCTCGTCTCGGCCGTCTGGGGAACCGAGATCCTCGTCTATGAGCCGAAGCTCTTCCCCCAGGAGATGATCGAGATCGCGGGACTGCCGATCTCGCTGGAGTTCGTCTGGTGCTTCATCCTCTCCGTGGTCCTCCTCGGGGTCTTTTCCGCATTCTTCAAGTACTCCAAGGCGGGGGTCGCCATGCGGGCGACCGCCTTCAACCAGCAGGTCGCCCAGTCGATGGGGATCTCGGTGAAGCATATCTTCGCCCTCTCCTGGGTGATCTCGGCGGTCGTGTCCGGCATCGGCGGGGTGCTGATCGGAAACATCAACGGGATCAACAGCTCCCTCTATCACTTCGGGCTGAAGGTCTTCCCGGCCACCATCCTCGGGGGGCTCGACTCGATCCTGGGGGCGGCGCTTGGGGGGATGATCATCGGGGTCCTCGAGAACCTCTCCGACGGGTTCTGCAAGGCCTACCTGAACCTGAGCGGGGTGAAGGAGGTGGCTCCCTACATCTTCCTGGTCATCATCCTGATGATCAAGCCGTACGGGCTCTTCGGGACGAAGGAGATCGAGCGGGTCTAAAGGGCCGGCAGCGGACGCACAAGGAGAATCCGGCATGCAGTACTGCGGGGACTTCCGGACCACCTACCAGAAGGACATGGAGATCTTCAAGACTCCGTTCCTCAAGATCTGCATTCCGGTGTTCCTCCTGTTTCTCCTCGTCCTTCCCTACATGATCAAGGGGGAGTACCTCTGGATCGCGCTCCAGATCCTGATCGCCTCGATCGGGGCGGTGGGGCTGAACATCCTGACCGGCTACACGGGGCAGATCTCGCTCGGGCAGGGGGCCTTTCTCGGGGTGGGGGCCTACACCTCCGCCTACGTCACCGCGAAGATGGGGCTCTCCTTCTGGGTCGGGGTACCCGCCGCGGGGTTCGTCACCGCGATGGCGGGGATGGTGTTCGGGATCCCCTCCCTGCGGCTGAAGGGGCTCTATCTCGCGATCGCGACGCTGGCCTCCCAGTTCATCCTCGAATGGGTCTTCGTCCGGTGGGAGCCGGTGACCGGCGGGAGCCACGGACTTTTGGTTCCTCGCCCCTCGATCGCGGGGTACACATTCTCCACGGACCGCTCCTACTATTACATCGTGCTCGTCATCGCGGTGCTGATGATCCTGTTCGCGGCGAACCTGATGCGGACGCGGACCGGGCGGGCCTTCATGGCGGTCCGGGACCACTACATCTCCGCGGAGATCATGGGGATCAACCTGTTCAAGTACCGGCTCATCTCCTTCGGGATCTCGTCGTTCTATGCCGGGGTTGCGGGGGCGCTGTTCGGCCACTCCGTGAAATATGTGGCCTCGGAGCATTTCAACATCGGGGTGTCGGTCGTCTACCTCGCCATGGTCATTATCGGGGGCCTGGGGAGCATCATCGGCTCGATCTTCGGCGCGGTGTTCATGATCCTTCTTCCGAAACTCGTTTCTACGATGACGGATATGATGGCCGCCGATTACCCGAGCATCGCGAGGCTTGCGATCTCCTTCGAGCAGGGGATCTTCGGGCTGATCATCATCCTGTTTCTGATCTATGAGCCGGACGGGCTGGCGCACCGATGGAAGCAGGTCAAGGGCTACTGGAAGCTCTACCCGTTCTCGTACTAGGTGCCGGCATTGCGGGTGCCGGACGGACAGCGTTGGAAACACCATGGGAAAGGAGGGAACAGCCGGGAAAGCGCAGTTCGGAGTTGATGTGGGAAAGATGGAACCTGGTCGTCGTTGGGAAACCATGAACCGGAACCATGAGAAGGAGGAGACAATGGGGAAGAAGATGCTGCGAATCGCTTCGGCACTATCGGCGGTGATGTTCCTGCTTTCGGGGATGGCGTTCGCCGCCGACATCAAGGTCGGACATCTCGCCGACCTGACCGGACCGACCTCCTCGGTCGGAAATCCGTACGCCAAGGGGGTCCAGGACTACAAGAACTACGTCAACGCACACGGCGGAATCAACGGCAAGAAGATCGACATGCAGGCGTTCGACTACGCCTACGAAATCCCCAAGTCGATCAACCAGTACAAGAAATATGTCGAAGAGAAAGTCGTCGCCATCCAGGGCTGGGGGACGAATGACACCGAGGCGCTCACCGGCTTCCTGGTTGCGGACAGGATTCCGTACCTGTCCGCCTCCTACTCGGGGCACCTGACCGACCCCGTAAAGGCGCCGTACAACTTCTTCATCGCGGCGGACTACTCCACCCAGCTTCGGGCAGGACTGAAGTACATCAAGGACAACTGGAAGGAGAAGAGGGCGCCGAAGCTCGCCTTCATCTACCCGAACCATCCCTACGGGATCGCCCCGATCAAGGCCGGGAAGGAGTATGCGGCGGAGCTCGGGTTCGAGATCGTCGGCGACGAGGATGTAGGGCTCAAGGCGATCGAGGCGAACTCGCAGATGCTGTCGCTGAAATCCAAGGGGGCGGACTTCGCGTGGATCGGCGGGACGACCCCCTCCACGGCCGTCATCCTCAAGGACGCGAAGAAGCTCGGACTGAAGACCCGGT
>MGPV01000005.1:7058-8123 GCA_001797615.1 Deltaproteobacteria bacterium GWC2_65_14 | reverse complement strand
GAATTGTTCGCGCAGGGAATCCATAACGCGAGCCCGCGAAAAAACAGCCCGTTCGTCGCGATCAACTGCGCGGCCTTTCCGGAATCGTTGCTGGAGAGCGAGCTCTTCGGCCACGAGGAAGGGGCGTTCAGCGGTTCGAAGCGGGGCGGAAAGACAGGCTTGTTCGAAGCGGCCCACACCGGCACGATCTTCCTGGATGAGATCGGGGACATGCCTTTTTCACTCCAAACCCGCCTGCTTCGTGTCCTTCAGGAAAAAGAGATTCTCCGGGTGGGAAGCAACGAACCGATGCATGTGGATATCCGCGTCATTGCCGCCACCAATCGCGTCCTTAAGCAGAACGTTATCGATGGGAACTTCCGGGAAGACCTGTTTTATCGTTTGAATATACTTTGCATCAACCTGCCACCGCTGCGAGAACGCATCGACGATTTGCCGATCATCGCTTCCCGGTTGTTGAACAATGCCTTCCGTCGTCTTGGGTCGAATCTCGTGGAGGAAAAGTTGCTGGAGTTTTTATTGCCGTATTTCACGAAATATTCCTGGCCGGGGAATATCCGGGAGCTGGAAAACGTGGTCGAACGGCTCGCGCACTACCACGTGGACAGAGGACTTCCGAACATTGTGGACATCCCTCACCTGCGCAGCATAATTCCTGAAATATTCGATGAAATGCCTCCGCAAGACGAAAAGAAAAACGATACATCGCTATTGAAATCAGTGAGTAAAGCAACTGAGGCGATGCACATCGAAAGGGTGGTTTCAGAGTGCGGTGGAAATTATAACGAAGCCGCAAAGAAGCTGGGGATCAGTCGAACCACGCTATGGAGAAGGTTGAATAAGACGATGTGATCGATATATCATCGCGAATTTTACCGGATCGCTTCGATCACCAACTCCGCCAGGTCCACGGTCCTTACTTTCTCATCCATGTTCTTCAACTTGATTCCGTCCTCCATCATGGTGAGACAGTAAGGGCAGGCGGTTGCGATGAATCCCGGACCGGTGTCCAGCGCATCCTCCGTCCGACGGATGTTGATCCGCTCCCCGAGGCGTTCTTCCATC
>MGPV01000005.1:0-7014 GCA_001797615.1 Deltaproteobacteria bacterium GWC2_65_14 | reverse complement strand
AGACCCGCGCATTTCCTCAAGTCGGAAACCTAATCGGCTGATGATGTCCCGCGGCGATCGATACACTCCGTTATGCCGTCCCAGGTAACAGGGATCCTGGTACGTGAGGACTCCTCCCGTCCCCCCTTTCACCGTGATCCGTCCGGCCTCGATCAGCCGGCGGATGAATTCGGTGTGATGAATCACATCGTAGTTCCCGCCGAATTGCGGATACTCGTTTTTCAACGCGTTGAAACAATGCGGGCATTGCGTGATGATCTTCCGGATGCCATAGCCGCTCAAGGTTTCCATATTATCCTTAAGCAGCGATTGAAAAAGAAATTCATTCCCGAGCCTGCGGGCGGAATCCCCGCAGCATTTTTCCTCGGAACCGAGAATGGCGAATTCGACACCCGCATGTTTCAGGATGCCGGCCATCGCCGTTGCGACACGCGCGTTCCGGTCATCGAATGAACCGGCGCACCCTGCCCAATAGAGGTAGTCCGGAGTCCCCGTCTCGGCAACCACGTGGACGCCAAGCCCGTTCGCCCAGTCGGCCCTTTTCATCCGACCCAGCCCCCACGGATTTCCGCTGTATTCCATATTCCGGAACACGGGATTCAATTCCGACGGGAACCTGCTTTCCATCATCACCCGGTTGCGGCGCATCCCTATAATTTTCGGGATATGCTCCACGAAAACCGGACACTGCTCCATGCACGACCCGCATGTCGTACAGGCCCAAAGGGCATCTTCTTCGATGATGTCGCCGATGAGATCATCAACGGAAGGACGGCTGGCGGGAATCGACCGTCCTTTCTCCGTCATATGAGCCCTTAAATCCATGATCAATTTCCTGGGCGATAGAGGTTTCGCCGTCACGTGGGCAGGGCAATGGCGCTGGCAGCGGTCGCAACGGGTACAGGCATCGGTATCGAGCAAATCCTTCCAGGTGAACTCCTCCAGCGCGCCCGCGCCGAAACGCTGGATGTCGTCATCGTCGATCTCCAACGGGGGCAATATCCCCGTCGGTTGCATCGACCGGTAATACGTATTCAACGGTGCGGTGATTATGTGGATCATTTTGGAATATGGAACGTAGCCGATCAACCCGAAGGATAGCGACGCGTGCGCCATCCACACGATTTCATGGGTGCTGTCCAGCTCGATTTTCGCCGTGCCGTGGAATATCCCCGCCAGGAGATTGCCGACGGGGGACCATGCTCCGGACGGGTCGCCGGTGGATGCGATCCTGAGACCTTCAACAAGGAATCCGGTGAGGAGAATTCCGGCAAGAAGCGCAAGGACGACGCCATCCTCCGGCCGGCTTTCCACCCCTCCATCTCTACCAAGGTGGCGACGATGGATGGATACTATCAGCCCGGCCAGTACCCCCGACCCCGCCGTATCCATGGCGAGTTTGAAATAAAGATAGAATCGGCCTTGCAGCAATCTCGCTCCCAGATCAACCTGGAGAGCGACGATGGCCGTTCCGACGAATAGGGTGGCCATCCCCCAGAAGATCGCCAGATGCGTCCATCCGGGTCGGCCCCCGCGCAGAATCCGTTCATGGCCGAGGACCAGGCTCGCGGCGGACTTTGCCCTGCTCCATGCGTGGTCGTTCCGGCCGGCGGGTTTCCCCAGCCGCCACAAGGCATGTCTCCGATACATCCCGTAACCGAACGCGATGAATGCGGCCACGGAAAAAAGTTGGATCGCTCCCCGGTCGCTTATGTTCCAGAATATATCCCGGCCCGTGATCAACCCCATCCCGCCCTTCCCGATCCGCTCCCCTTCATGGCAGCGTGACCAGTTTTTCCTTCAAGAGGTGTTCCACGGTTTTCAACGTGGACGCCCGGTCCGGGCACGGTCGAATATTGTTCTCCTTCTTCGCCTGCGCGCCTCCGGAGAGGATCCTCTGAAGCCGGGCCACGACGGGCATCCCGGTGGCGGCCCCCAACGCGCTTCTTCTACGGGGCTTGGGAGGGGTCACGCGCTCCAATCGAATCAGGGGTGGGGGCACGCCCTCCAAGCCGATCCCCTCCAGGTCGACGCCCGTGATTTGAATCTTCCGTGCCTTTCGTCGATCCGGGTACCGCGGGTACCTCAGGGGCGGGCCTTTTTCCAAGGTGATCACGGCGGGCAGGCGACAGGACAAGGAGAGAATTCTTCCGGGGATCCGCTTCTCCACCCGGATGGATTCCGACTCCCGGCCCATCTCGACGCTTCGGGCGCACGTGATCTGCGGCAGGTCGAGGAGTTCGGCGAGCATCGGCCCCGTCTGGGCATGCTCCACGTCCGCCCTCCGCCAACCGGCCAGGATCAACCGGAACGGCCGCAGCCGAACCGCGGCCGCCAGGATCACCGCGAGCCCATGCGGATCCGCTTCCTCGACCCCTCCTCCCCAGACCCGGACCAATTCATCGGCTCCGACGGCGAGGCACTCGCGGAGAGCGCTATCGGCGGACGGAGGGGCTACGCTGACCACCCGAATCCCGAAGGCCGGAAACCGATCCTTGATCCTGAGCGCCTGTTCCAGCGCGATCGTGTCCGGTGGGTTCAGGATCCATCGGCGGCACGTCGGATCGATCCGCCCCCGCAACGTGTCGAGGACCAAGGGATTCCGGCAATCATGTACCGGGGCGACCATGACGACGATGCCGGGACCCGCCTCGCTCATGCGGACCGCTCCTGCCGTTCCGCATCCGCGGCGGCTTCCCGGAACGCATCGATCATGACGGGGAGGACGTCCTGGACATCCCCCAGGATGCCCAACGTCGCGATCCGGAAGATGGGAGCGTTCGGGTCGGTGTTGATCGCCACGATGGTCTCCGAGGATTGCATCCCCATCAGGTGTTGTATGGCCCCCGAAATGCCGCAGGCGACGTACAGGCCGGGGGACACAACCTTCCCGGTCACTCCGACCATGCACTCCCTCGGTCTCCACTTCAAGTCCACCGCCATGCGGGAGGCGGCCACGGTTCCTCCGAGCACTTCTGCAAGGTCCTCAAGGAGACGAAAGTTCTCTCCGGCCTGCATGCCCTTGCCGCCCGCGACGATCACCTCCGCGTCGGCGAGGGCCACCTGGGAGGGTATTTCCCTGACGGCCTGCTCGATCTTCACCCTGTCCCCTCGGAGAGAGAGCGTCTTTCCCCAACATTCCGGGGTTTCCAGGGTGAATCGATCCCTGGAAAGCGCCCGTTCCACCTCGGCGATCTTGGGAGCCAGGGTGACGATCGCGGGGCTCTTGCCCTGGAAGGAGAAGATCATGGAGGCGTGGGGACGGTATGCGGTGCGGGTCACCTGAAGCCCGCCGCTCTGGGGATTAAGGAAGGTGGCTTCCGTGACCAGGCCGCTGCCAAGCCGCGCGGAGACTCGAGGCGCCAGTTCCCGCGTCAGAGCCGAACCCCCCATCAGAAGGACATCCGGCGCCTGGTCCTTCAAAATTCTCTCCAGGCAGTCGGTGAGCCGATCCGGGGAAAGTCCGGAGAGGGACTCCTTTTCGCAAACCAGCACGCGATCCACGCCGAACCGTCGGAGGTCCTCAAGAACCTTCGGGGGAATTCGATGGCCCAGAATCAGTGCGGTGCAGCGCGCATCGGGCCTCCCGGCGTGTCGAACCGCCTCGGAAACCGCCTCCTGGCAAACGCGCAGGATCTTTTCGCCGGCGCACTCGACGAAAACCCAGATTTCCGCCAACCCTCAAATCCCCGCGGCGGCTTTGTACCCCTCGTGTATGGCGTCGATGAGAAGCCTGGGGGCCATGGCGTCCCCGATCTTGACAACGCGGTTGACCTTGCCCTTGAGCCCGGCAAAAAGCCCGTCGTTGGCCTTGCGCCAGTAGGACAGCACGAGAGTGTCGGCCGGCAATTCCTGGTCCTGCTCGGTGAACACGTCCCGGATGGTGACATGGCCGGGGGCGACTTTCTTGACCTGGTGATCGCTCACGCGCCTGACGCCCTTGCTTCCCAGCGTCATGAACTGGAATCCCAGGGTGATCAACTCCACATTGTAGGGGTTGCTCGTGAAAAGCCGCACGGGAAAAGGCATGATCACCGTGACTTCCTTCCCCTGGTCGGCAAGAACCTCGGCGGCGACGAGCCCCTTCGTGTAATTCTGGTAATCCGCGATCACCACCCGTTTCCCGCACTCCACCCTGTTCTGCAGTACATCCTCCACCGTGACGACGTGCGCCCCCGGGCCGATTTCGATGGAAGAACCCGGTCCCACCTTGTCCGGCGCCGGATCATCGATGGCGAGGCCGCCGGTGGCCAGGATGACCACGTCCGGATTTTCCCCGAGCACGGTATCCACGGTAACGTCGGTGTTCATGCGCACGTCCACGTCAAGCCTTTCCAGTTCGTGCTTCAGGAACCGGACCGCCTGCCCGAACTCCTGGCGGCTGGGAGCCATCGCCATGATCCGGATCGCCCCTCCCAGCTCCCCGGTCTTCTCGAACAGGATCACGTTGTGACCCCGTTTCCGGGCGACGATGGAGGCCTCCATTCCCGCGCAGCCTCCCCCGACCACCAGGACCTTCTTCGGCGCTGTGGCAGGCGATAATATCCGCTCCCCCTCGAATCCGGCTTCGGGATTTTGAAGGCAGGTGATCGCTTCCTTGTGGCAGAACCGGTCCCAGCACCCCTCGTTGCACGCGATGCATTGCCGGATATCGTCGACCCTCCCTTCCATCGCCTTTCGGGGCAACTCCGGATCGCAGATCATCGCGCGGGCCATTCCCACCATGTCGGCTTCGTGGTTCTTGATGATGTCCTCCGCGGTAGCCGGATCGTTGATCCGGATCGCGGTGAACACCGGCAAATCCACGAGCTGTTTGATTTCCGCGGCCAGGTAGACCATCGGACGGGGAGGGATCATCATCGGCGGCACGGCATACGCCCCGGACTTGTAGGAGGCGGCTGTCACGTTCAGGTAGTCGAGCTTGCCGGTCCGGGCCCAGGCGGAGAAGACCTCCTTGGCGTCTTCCAGGTTGAATCCTTCGGGGATGAACTCGTCGCCGGCCGCGCGCAACCCCACGACGAAGTTCACGCCCACGGCTTCCCGGACCGAGTCGATGACCTCCATGGTGAACCGCATCCGGTTCTCCAGGCTGCCTCCGTACTCATCCTTGCGGATATTCTGCGACGGGGAGAGAAACTGTTGGGCCAGGTAGCCGTGTCCGAAGTTGAACTCCACACCGTCGTAGCCGGCATCCTTGGCCCGCATGGAGGCGTCCACGAAATACCCGACCGCTTCCCGGATGTCGTCCCTGTCCATCGCGACCGGGCACTCTCCTATCATGGGATTCGGGATTCCCGAAGAGGACTGGCCCGGGTAGCCGGTGTAGAAGGTGGTGCTCACGTGTCCGCAGTGCCATAGCTGGAGGAATATTTTGGCTCCGTGCGCGTGAACCGCCGTCCCGATTCTCCTGAGTATCGGCACGATCTCGTCGCGATAGGCCTGTGGGAACACTTCCGAATGGTACTGGGTATGGGGGGAAACCGCCGTAGCCTCCTGAATGATGAGACCCACTCCGCCCCGGGCCCGCTCCTCGTAGTAATGGAGGAGCCGATCCGTCGGGAGCCCCTTCTCCGCGAACCCCGTGATGTGGGCAGCCTGGAAGATCCGGTTCTTGATGGTCACGTTTCCTATCCGGATCGGCGAAAAGAGGTACTCGAAATCGCTCATATTCGAATCCTTTCCGACGTCATATTCACTGGCCCGGCCACCGCAGCATCGCTCATTCGATGGCCACGACATGGAACCCCAACTCGGGCACTTCCGCTCTGGTTATCTTGAATTGTCGGCCGCCAAGGGTATGCTTGAACTCGGCCTCGGTTCGTACCCTTCTCGCCATATCCGCCAAATCCATCGGTTTGTCGCGCTCGAGATTCCTCTCGATATCCACATATTTCCGAACCTTCTCGGAGGCGAGGTGCGATGGCTGTTGCCGCGCAAACGGCTCCATCCCCAGGACGGATAGGGCTCCGGGACTGGCGCCGATCAGGGTGGACTGCCCCGACAGGATGAGGACCCGGTTACCGCTCTTGTACACCGTGGCGGCATTTACCCATTCCAGGTTGTAGTGCAGACCGACAAAACCGCACATCTCGTTGTCGGCTTCGCACTTGTACACGGGGGCGTGGACGGACTGGATGAATTCACCGAGAAGTTCGATAAACGCGCTCGGGGCCCACCTGGGAAGTCGATCCGGATTCTTGTCGTGGTCTACCCATCCGTAGTAGTCGTAGTACGTAACACCGGTCCTGCAGACCTCCACGGCATCGAATCCGGGAGGAAAGAGCCCCCCGAAATTTTTCGTCGTCTGCCCGACCACCATGGATTTCTTGTCGATGTACAGCACTTCGTCGCTGTAGCGGTTCAGGGCGTATTGCTCGCGCATCAACGGAAGGATGTGCTCGTAAAGTCTTAGCTTCCTTTTTATCCGGTCGTCAACGGGGACCGCGCCGGTGGCGCCGACAATACCGCTCCCGGCTTCGCCATTGTCCGGCGTCCACATGCAGGATGTGTCCCTCCACACGTACCGCTCGGCCATTGCGTCCAACGTGAGATCGAAGCTTGACTCGTTGCGGAACAACGATTCCACGCGCTTGACGATCTCGCTGGAAGATTCCCTGGCCTGGACGGCCGTCGACTGGATTTCCCCGGCAATCCAGTCGATTTCCTCCCGGATGCTATTCATGACCAACCCCCGTACAGGATTTGAACTTCCGCATCCCCATCAAATCTCCATCGCCAGCTTGTGACCCTCGTAGATCGCAGTGACTTCCGTTCTCGACATACCCCGTGATATGGGCGGATTGGACGATGCGATTCCGGAGGATCGTGTTCCTTAGCTTGATCGGCGTGAAGAGATCGGCGAGGTCAGCCATCCGACCTCCGCTCGATCGCCCTTTGTCGCGCTGCCCACTGCGTGTACCGCGGATTGTATCTCTCGAGGCCGCTCTCCGGATTGCAGACGCATTTTATCCTCAGGCCCTGGAATATGCGCGCGTAGCATCCTATGTTGCACCG
>MGPV01000004.1:59712-62679 GCA_001797615.1 Deltaproteobacteria bacterium GWC2_65_14 | reverse complement strand
GGGGCTGCGTTCGTGGCTCGCCTTGGAGGACCCACGCAAGGCTGCGCTTTACCTCACTCCGCCCACCCTCCTGCGGCAGCTCCGCCGGCAGGCGGGGACCCGCAGCGATGCGGGGGGGGTCGACGAGGCGGCCTGTGGAGCGAGGTGCAAGGTCCGGCGAGCGGAACGGCAGCGAGCGGGCGAAGATCGCGAGCGAAGCCGAGGGGACCCTCCCCCGCGAGCCAGGGTCCCCGGTCTCCGCCGCTCTCCCGACGAGGCGCACCGGCGCGTCGCGGGGAGGCGGGCATGAGCCTTATTGAGAACGTCCCCGCGCGGTTGACCGGGTGGGTGCTCGACCTCTTTCCCGAACGGGAGGGGATGGAGCTCTGGTTCCGCACGGCGGAGGGCGCCACCGTCACCCTCGTCTCCCCCTTCCTCCCCTCCTTCGCCGTGGCGGGCCGCGGCGTGCGGGAGGCCGCCGTCCGGGCCGCCGCGGGAAGGTGGCGGTGCGCCGTCGCGCCGGGCGAGGGGATCGAGTTCTTCTCCGGGAAGACGGTTCCCGCCTGGACGATCGTCGTCCCCTCCCCCGCCCTCCTGCGGGCGACGGTCCGGAAGGCGGAAACCGCGTTCGGCACGGAGGCGCTGTTCAACGCCGACATCGCCCCGGAGCAGCAGTTCGCGTACGCCACCGGGCTCTTCCCGCTCGCCCGGGCGGACGCGGAGCGCGCGGCGGACGGCAGGCTCCTCTCCTGGAGCATCCTCGACTCCCCGCGGGAGGTCGATCCCCTCCTCCCCGACCTTTCGGCGGCCCGTCTTGCGGTCGAGGGGACGGGGCACCCGGCGCACGGCCGGACGAGGCCCCTTCTCTTCACGGCGGAGGGGGAAACCCACGAGCTGCTCTGGGAGGACGGGGAGGGGTTCCTCCGGGAGCTCTCCCGGCTGCTCCGGGCGGCCGACCCCGACCTGCTGGTGACCGAGTACGGCGACGACCACATCCTGCCGCGGGTCCTCGCCCTCGCCGGGCGGCGCGGGGTCCCGCTCCCCCTGGGGCGCATCCCGGAGGAGGCCGGCGTGCGGCGTTCCCGGGAACGCTCCTACCTCTCCTACGGGCGGACGGTCTTCCGGGCCGCACCGCATACCTTCCGGGGGCGCTGGCATATCGACGCCCGGAATTCGTTTCTCTTCGGGGAGACCGGCCTGCCCGGCCTCATCGAACTCGCCCGCCTCTCCGGCATCCCGCTGCAGCGGCTGGCCCGCTCCTCGCCGGGGACCGCCATCTCGGCGATGCAGGTCGCGGCCGCGCTCTCGCGGGGGATCCTCGTCCCCTACAAGAAGCGGGAGCCGGAACGCTTCAAGACGGGGATGGAGCTCGTGGTCACCGACAAGGGGGGGCTCACCTACCTGCCCCGCCCCGGGTTGCACGAAAACGTCGGGGAGCTCGACTTCGCCTCGATGTACCCCTCGCTCATGGACCGGTACAACCTTTCCCCGGAGACGATCCGCTGCCGCTGCTGCCGCCCCGGCCTCCCGGTCCCGGAGATCGGCTCCCACTCCTGCTCCCGCCGCCGCGGGCTGATCCCCGAGGTCCTCGCCCCCGTCCTCGAAAAGCGCCGGCTTCTCAAGGAACGGCAGAGGTCGGCCGCCTCGGAAGAGGAGCGGGACCGGTTCCGGAAGCGGCAGACGGCGCTCAAGTGGATCCTCGTCGTCTGCTTCGGATTTCTCGGGTACAAGAACGCCCGGTTCGGCCGGATCGAGGCGCACGAGGCGGTCACCGCCTGGGGGCGGGAGAAGCTGCTCTCCGCGAAGGAGATCGCCGAGCGGGAGCGGTTCTCCTTCCTGCACGGGCTGACCGACGCCGTGTGGGTCGCGCGGGCGGGCGCGACGGCGGAAGAGTACCGCCACCTGGCGAACGCGATCACGGCGGAGACCGGGATGCCGATCGCGCTGGAGGGGGTCTACCGCTGGATCGCCTTCCTCCCGTCGAAGCGCAATCCCGCGGTCGCCGTCCCGAACCGGTTCGTCGGGGCCTTCTCCGACGGAACGCTCAAGGTTCGCGGGATCGCGCTGCGCCGCTCCGACACTCCGCCGTTCATCGCCCGCTTCCAGGCGCTGCTGCTGGAGCGGATGGCGGCGGCGCGGGATCTTTCCGCCCTGCGCGCGATGCTGCCCGAGCTGCGGGAAGCGGCCGGGGCGGCGGCGGCCGAACTGCGCGAGGGACGCGTCCCGCCGGAGGAGCTGGCGGTCGCGCGGCGTCTCTCGAAGGCGCCCGAGCGGTACGTCGCCGACACGGCCGCGGCGGGGGTCACCCGGGAGCTGTGCGGCCGGGGAGTGGCGCTGCGCCCCGGCTCGAAGATCCGGTACCTGCTGACGTCCGGGGGAGGGCGCCCGGGCGGATCCGGAAGCGCGGCGAAGCAGCAGGGCCGGGCGATGGGGTTCCTCGACGGCAGCGAATCGCCCGACCTGGCGAAGTACGAGGAGATGCTGCGGGAGGCGGAGGAAGAGGTGCTTGGGCCGCTGCGGCTTCGGGGCGTCGCTCAAACCGATTCTTGAGCCGGCAACCGCACAGGAGACTTCGTGGAGGGCTTATCCTAATATCTAAGGTAGGCAGGCCGCGGGAACGGTCGGCACTTGGCGAATTGGCGGAAAGATGCCCATGCCCGAAACCAGCATCATCCTGGCAACCTACAACAACCTCTACGAGACTACCATCCCCTGCATGGATAGCATCTTCCAGCACACCGAAAACGAGGACTACGAGGTCATCGTTGTAGACAACAACTCCTCGGACGGGACGTCGACCTACCTGACGGAACGGGCCCGCCGGGAGCCGCGCCTGCGCTGCGTACTGAACACGGTCAACCGCGGCTTCGCCGGAGGGAACAACGACGGCATCAGGGTCGCATCGGGAAGTGTCCTGGTGCTGCTGAACAACGATACCCAGGTCAGCGAGGGCTGGCTTGCCGGGCTCCGTACATCCCTCCAGCAGGA
>MGPV01000004.1:45457-59694 GCA_001797615.1 Deltaproteobacteria bacterium GWC2_65_14 | reverse complement strand
CGGGCCAGTTTCCAATGCGGTCGGCAATGAGCAGAAGATTTTCACCAGCGGCGTCACCCCGGCCGAAATCCTCGCGGAGGGGGCGGCATGGGCCTGGCACAGCCGTGGCGATGCCTTTGAAACTGAACGGCTGGGGTTTTTCTGCGTGGCGCTCCGCCGGGAAACGGCAGACAAGGTGGGCCTCCTCGACGAGGCCTTCGATCTGGGATTTTATGAGGACGACGACTACTGCCTTCGCATGCGCAAGGCTGGTTACCGGCTCGTCTGTCGGGAGGATATCTTCGTTTACCACCGGGGGAGCTCCTCGTTCGGGAAGACCCCCCGGAAAACCAAAGAACTCTTGAAGAAAAACCGCTGCCTCCTTGAGAGAAAATTTGGAATGCGGTACTCTCCACGTCATCCGCGGGATCGACAGCTCGACATCATTGAGTCATATCTTAAGGAGGACGAGCGTACCCGAAGCCCGGAATCCCGGCGGTTCAAGACCGAGAACAGAATGCGGATCATCAAAGAACTGATGCCGCGCGGATTCCTCAAACGTTGGCAATTTGAGCGCCGGCTGAAACACGTATTGTCGAATCTCTCACGGGTTGGGTAGTTACGGACGTCCCATTCGGCTTCCGGATTATCAAGATGCAAGAAAGGACGGCGGATTCCCGCATCGCACCGATCGATCTATCAAGGAACTTGAGGATGAGAAAACAGTACATCGAAGTGCCGCTAGCCATGCGGTGCCGCGGATTACGGTCCTTCCTGATGCGACTCGCAGGCAACATCCTGTGCCCTGCATACTGGTTGGCCGCATGGTTCGCCGGCGGGCCGGGGCTCTTTTTCCATTTGCAATGCGCATGGCTCGCCGTGATTTCGCTTGTTCCCCGACGCCTCAAGCGAGGCCATTACAGCCTGATGTTTTTCCCCATGGACTCGACGCGATATTTCGAGTTCGACGTGTCGTGGGAAAGACTGCGCCGGTTGCCGTTTACGCGCTACCTGGATGTTTCCTCGCCCCGCCTTCTCCCGCTCATGCTCATGCGATCCAACCGGCAGGCAATCGCAGAGCTCATCAACCCGGACGCAAACGACATACGCGACACCGAGAGGTTCTTTCGGGCGTTCGGGGTTGGCCAGCGGTGCCGGTTCAGCGCGCGGACGGTCGAGCAGGCATCCTTCGAACCATCGTCTTTTGACCTGATCACCTGTATCTCTGTACTGGAACACATACCGGCTGACAGCGAGGCGGTCGAACGGATGTGGTCCCTTCTGCGGACCGGCGGCAGGCTTGTGCTGACGCTGCCATGCATGTCGCAACCCCTGGAGCAGTACATCAGCGACAACCAGTACGGGGTGCTGCAACCGGGAAGCGACGGGTATACTTTCTGGCAACGCTATTACGACGAAAAAAGGCTTCGGGAGAAGATTTACCGTATCACCGGACCGCCGGAACACATGGTGATTTTCGGCGAAAAAACGAACGGCCTTTTTTTCCGGAACGCGACCATGAAGCGCGTCCTCGGCGGGCGGTATCCGTTCTGGCGGGAGCCGTACATGATGGCGACGGAATACCGTTATTACCCGTCACTGGATGAACTTCCCGGAGAAGGGGTCGTGTTCCTGGAGTTCCTGAAGAAATGAAATCTCCGCTCCTCTCCATCTGCATCGCGACCTACAATCGCGCGGACTTCATCGGCGAGACGCTGGATAGCATCATCCCCCAACTCACCGAGGAGGTCGAGATTGTCGTCGTGGACGGGGCCTCGACCGATGCCACCCGGACCGTCATGGAACGTTATGCAGCCGACTGCCCCGGACTTCGGTACATCAGACTCCCGGAGAAGGGAGGGGTCGACCAGGATTTCTGCAAGGCGGTCGAAGACGCCCGTGGCGAATACTGCTGGCTGTTCCCGGACGACGATCTGTACAAGCCGGGGGCGGTGAAACGCATACTGGACGAACTTCGGAGCGTTCCCTCCCTGGTCATCGTCAACGCCGACGTGATGGACCGAGATTTCTCGACCTTGCTCCATCCGTCCATGCTCGATAACCGGGAGGATGAAACGTTCGGTCCCGATGATATGGAGGGACTGTTCCTGCGGATCGTCCCCGCAATATCCTTCATCGGGGGTGTCGTGATCCGACGAAAGACGTGGCTGGAGCGGGAACATGCCCGTTATTTCGGCACCGAGTTCGTACACGTCGGGGTCATCTTCCAGAATCCGCTGCCCGGCAGCACCCGGGTCATTGGACAACCGTACATCACCATACGCTATGGGAACGCTCAGTGGACATCACGCTCATTCGAAGTTTTTATGTATAAATGGCCGCATATCATCTGGTCGCTTGACCGAATATCCGACGAGGCCAAGCGGAAACGGGTGAAACCCGAACCCTGGAGGAGGTTGAAGACCCTCAGGCTCTACCGGGCGCTCGGCTCCTACTCATGGGAAATGTACAAAAAGATCGTCGCGCCAAGCAATGCGTCCGAGCTGTGGAAACTGGCTGCCCTGGCCATCTCGCTGCTGCCGCAGCAGGCTCTCAACTCGTGCATGCTGTGGTATTGCCAGACCTTCCGGAAGCACAAGATTATGGCCATTTACGACCTCGCGACAAGCAGGAAAAACATGATGGGCAAACGCCCCACGAATCAGGGTTGCACCACGATCAGATCAGGGTGAAATGCGGCATCGGCACGATAAACTTCCCGCCGGAAAGCAGGTACGCCTTCTCCCGCAGCCGGAACTCCTCGAGGAAGTGCCACGGGAGAACGAGGAAGTAGTCGGGCTTCGCGGTGCGGGCCTCCTCTTCTGATACGATCGGGATGTGGGTCCCGACCGTCACCTTCCCCCACTTATCCGGGTTCCGCTCGGCGGCGGCGGTGATCAGCGTCCGATCGAGGCCGAAGTACTGGAGTAGCGTGTTCCCCTTGGTCGACGCTCCATAGACATACACCATTTTCCCACGGGCCACCTGCTCCTTGATGAAGCCGACCACGTCCTCCTTGATCCGGTTCACCCAGACCGCGAACTCCCGGTAGACCTCGATGTCGTCCAGCCCCAACCGGATTTCGTGTTCCCGCAGGGCCCGCACCCGCTCTGCCGCCAGTTCCCTGTAAGTATCATCCGCAAACCGGTTCGGGTCCGATCCACGGTTCCGGATGTATGCCCGGATACTCCCGCCGTTGATGTCATTGAGCTCCGTGTCCAACACCTCGAAATCGTGCCGTTTCAGCAGGTATTCAAACGACCCCAGGGAATAGTACTCGAGATGCTCGTGGCAGATGTTGCCGAACTCGTTCGTCTTCAGCATCAGGGGGAGGTAGCTCATCTGGACGATCCAGAGTCCCTCCGGGTCCATCACGGTTTTGATGTCGGAAACGAACTTGTTGGGGTTCTCGAGGTCGTAGAACATGGCGATGCTCGTGACGATTTTCGGGCGGCACCCACGTAGGTCCGCATCGGCCTGGAATGCTTCGGCCTCGAAATAGCCGACCGCCAGTTTGTCGGCAATCTTCCGCGAGAAGACGGCCAGGTTCTCCGCCGGATCGAAGCCGATCTTCCGAATCCCTCCCGTTTTGTAGCAGGCAAGGAGGGTCCCGTCGTTGCAGCCGATGTCTACGACGGAATCTCCCTCGCGCAGGTGGATGAGCGTTTCCGCCTTGTTGGCGATGTCGGCGAGGGCGTTCCGCATCGTCTGGTTCGTGCCGGACCGATACCAGTAGTTCCGGTACATCGTTTCCCCGGGAACGGTGTGCTTAAGCTGGAGTAGCCGGCACCGGCGGCAGATCACCAGCTCAAGGGGGGCTTTCGTTCCGTCGGAGTCGCCGGGGGAGATGAAGTTGGAGACGTAATGTTCGCCCAGGTCGAGGACCGGCTCCAGCGAACCATTGCAGACCCGGCAAGTGGTTCTCGTGATCATCGGTGCGGTTCTCCTTGAGATTGATTTCCCGTCAACCCGATCGCTCCACCCGGAGCGCCTCGAGGTCCGCGTCCACCATCGTCCGCACGAGGTCCCGGAAGGAGACCTCCCGCTTCCAACCGAGAACGC
Source organism: Deltaproteobacteria bacterium GWC2_65_14 (assembly GCA_001797615.1). Taxonomy (NCBI): domain Bacteria; class Deltaproteobacteria; species Deltaproteobacteria bacterium GWC2_65_14. Next base: position 55,653 of record MGPV01000004.1, on the reverse strand, counting down.
GGTGGGCTTTCGCGGGGTTCCCCACCAGTTGGGAGGCCTCCGGTAGGCGGAAACTTTCGGCTACTTGCACAACATATTCACGGTAATCGAGCCCAACGTGGGAGAAAGCCTCCTCGCACAGTTCCCGCACGGAGCGAGTTTTCCCCGTCGCGATAACATAGTCGTCGGGGATGTCTTGCTGCAACATGAGCCACATGGCGCGCACGTAGTCCCCGGCGAATCCCCAGTCGCGACGGGCATCAAGGTTCCCGAGGCGAAGATCGTTTGCAAGCCCGAGCTTGATCTTCGCTGCCGCCTGGGTGATCTTCCGGGTGACGAACTCAGGGCTGCGCCGCGGGCTCTCGTGGTTGTACAGGATACCGGAGCAGGCGTACAGGTTGTAGGTCTCCCTATACGTGATCGTCATCAGGTGACCGTACACCTTCGAAACTCCGTACGGGCTCCTGGGGTGAAACGGGGTGGTTTCTGTCTGAGGCACATGCACTGGCTTTCCATAGATCTCGCTGCTTGAGGATTGGAAGAACCGGGCCTTCGGGGTGATCTTCCGGATTGCCTCCAAGATCCGGGTGACACCAACCGCAAGCACCGCCGTACTCTGGATCGGCTGGGTGAATGAATCGGCCCGGAACGAATTAGCGGCGAAATTGTACACCTCATCGGGCTGGAGATCCTCGAAGAGTTTCTCAAGGTGCTCCTGGTTGAGCAGGTCGTCCTGCACGATCTCGATCCGGTCCAGCAGGTGGCGGATCCGTCCGATGGGTGCGGAGGAGCGGTCGGGCACCGTCCCGACAACCCGGTACCCTTTCCCGAGGAGGAGTTCGGACAGGTACGACCCGTCCTGTCCGCTGATTCCTGTGATAAACGCTGTTCTCATCATCTTCCGAACGGATGATCCACGGAGAAGATCGTGGCAATCGATCATGGGAATTCTATCACGAAAATGTCCCCCTGTCGCAGACCACGATCGGCCCGTCGCCCTCGCCGACCCGTCGTTTGCCCCGGGAACCCCCATCGGGAAAAGCCTTTCGGGTCGTTCGTCCCCGTTTCCACCAAGATTTCGTTCCAGGGACCCTTCCTACGCCGGACCCCGGGATTCCGCGACCGCTACCAGTCGTTCTACCGCCGATGCGATGGTGTACGGAGACCCCGCCCGCGTTTCGAGCCTCCCCGCTTCCCACCTTAGGTGGATCTCCGATACGGCGCCACGCACCGAGCCGACGTCCGCAGCCTCCGCCACGGTGTGTCCCAGACCCTTCAGCATCCCGGCAAGCTCGGGATTCCTGTACACGAGTCCCAGGATCGGGCGGCCCGACTGCAGATATTCGTAGGTCTTGGAGGGGATCGTCTCGGTGGAGAAATCGCTCGTGTTCTGGACGAGGAGCAACACGTCGCTTTTCCGCATGGCGGAGAGCGATTCGCTCCTCGACAGACGCCCGTGGACTGTCACGACGTCCGGGAAGGGGAACGCCTCGATCCGCGACAGCGAGTGCCGGTCGCAGCTCCCGTACAGGTCCAGCCTGACCGACCCGGAGAGGTCCGGACGCTCCCGGAAAAGCCGTTCCAGCGCCGCCAGGAAGACGTCCACGTTTCTCGACCCCGCCAGGGAACCGTAGTGGGCGAACCGGCAGGAACTCCCTTGATGATATTCCCCGGGGGAGACGGAAACCGGGACCGCTCCCGGATGTATGGCCCATCCCCGGTTCCCTAGCCCGGTCCTTTCGCTTGCCCCCCGCCTTGCGCCGTCCGTCACAAACACCACCGCGTCCGCCCTTTTGCAGATGAGTCTCTCCACCCGGGCATGGATCCGGAGAGCCCTCCCGGACCTCTGCCAGTCTCCGTGCACAAGAGGATCCTGCAGCTCCGCGATCCAGGTCTTCCCACACTTTGCGGCGATCATGGCGGCTGCGATATGGGCGCTGAACGGCCCCCCGGTCGAATAAATGATCTCCGGATCGTATTTTTTGCACAGGAAGTATCCGCGGACGCCCGCGGACAGGAACCAGGACCACTGGCTTTCCACATCGAGGAAGATCTTTTCGACGAGATAGAACGGGAGCGCGAGGAAACGGAGCACCGTTCCGAACAGCCGGAACAGCGGGCGGCCCTCCGCTTCCGTCCTCAGCTTGTAACCAAGCTCGAAGCGGAGACCCGAAGGGGCCGGCGAGTAGGTCTGCACATGGAACGTTTCGGTCAACGGAGGACCCGTGGGGCCCGAGAGGATCAGGGGAGTGATCCCTTCCTTTTTCAGGTACGGTAGCCGGTCATCGATATGCTGCGAGGCGGCCCTGCCGTCCAGGTTGCACGCGTGCGTGATGATCAGCCAGTTTCTCCCCTTCTCCATCTTTCTCCTCTTCCGCCCGTCCTCCTTACAGGTTCACCCCTCGGAGGAAGGGACCGGCGTCAAGGAACGGTACAGCCGCTCGTAGTCCATGGCCACCAGCTTCCAGGTCCGGTCGTATCCGGGAAAGGGATCGGACCGTTCGAGCACCCTCCGGGATGCCGCAACCCACTCCTCCACCGGGTCCTGGAGCGACAATACCGATCCATGACGCTCCGTGACCGTATCCGCCACGCCGCAATGGTCCGAGATCACGACCCCCACCTTCGCGGCCATCGCCTCGGCCACCACCATTCCGTACGGCTCCCGGGCCGCGGGATGCAGGAGGAGGTCGATCCTGTGATACAGATCTGCGGTTTCCGCCTTTCCCAGCAGCCGGTACGTCCCGCCGAAGTCCCGGAACAGGTGCCGGACCTCTTCGGGGTCCGGGCCCACGACCCAGAATTCCATCTTCGGACGCGTGCGGGCAAGGCCCTTTGCGATCCGGACGGCCATCTCCAACCCCTTGCGCCTCCATTCGTACCCGACGAACCCCACGATTCCCCCGTCCCCCGGAACCGGCCGGGATGGACGCACCGGCGAGGGGACGACGCCCGGCACGATGGGATCCGCCATGCGTGCGGCGGCATCGGGGTAATATCTCCGCAACTGGTCCGCGATGACGCGGGAGTTCGGGACGACGGCCCTCACCTTCGGCCCGCAGACTTCCCGTCGCTCCATCCAGAGATAGGCGGCGACGCGAAGCGACGTCCGCCGCCAGAGGGGGCGATCCCGGACCGGCGCGAAAGGAGGACCGTGAAACGTGGTGACCTGATGATTCCCCGTCCGCTCGTGGCTGTGGACCAACCAGGGCTCCGAGGGATGATCCTCCACCCAACGGCCGACCCGGCGCGAGAACCGAAGGTAGGAAACCCAGCGGGGGCGTCGCCAGGGCGACCCTAGGGGAAACATCTCGACTCCGGGAGGAGGCTCCGGGACGAACGTTTCTTCGCAGAGCACGCCGACCCGGTGACCCAGGGCCGCCAGCTCCCTGGTGAGCTCCCAGACATATCGTTCCATCCCGCCCACGGTACCGTAGCGCCGTACGATGTGAAGGATCCGTAGACGACTCTCCTCCGGCCCTCTCGCGGGGACTTTACCCACGGCCGTCAAACGACCTCTCCGTCCGTCTTCTCCATTTCCCGCAGCTTCACATACTTCGTGAAGGCCAGAAAGGCCGTGGTCGCCGAGATCAGCAGACCCTCGAAGCCGTCGAGGAACCCGAGCTTGAGAACGTACGTCCGGAAGAAGGCGAAAGGAGGCCGAAGCAGGACGTCGGACAGACGGCACCTGCGTCCGGCCTCGTGCATCTGCCGGGCGGACAGGTCGCCGTATCGCTGGAGCTTCGCGAGCAGGTCGGCCACCCCCGAGAAGGAATCATGCAGGAGGTGATGACGACACTCTCCGACCCGGCCCGACACGACAACGCGTTCGTGAACGATATCGTCCGAATAGCGGGCGTTCCTCCGGTCGAAAAACCGGACCGTCCGGTCGGGGTACCAGCCGCAATGGCGTATCTCCTTCCCGCCGAGGAACGTGCGCCTCGGAACGGAGTAGCCCGGCAGCATCTCATCGCCGGACAGGATCGCCTGGATCTCCTCGGCCAGTTCCGGGGTGACGCGTTCATCGCAATCCGCGTTGAACACCGCGTCGTGGGCGGCGAGGTCGACGGCCGCCTGTTTCTGGGGACCGAATCCCTTCCACGGGACGGAGTGGACCTTGTCCGTGTACCTTCTGGCCAGAGCGACGGTGCCGTCCACGCTGCCCGAGTCGACGACGACGATTTCATCCGCCCACGACAGGCTCTCGAGGCAAGGGACGATACGATGCTCCTCGTTGAGGGCGATCACCACCGCCGAGACGGGGCGGCGTTCCCGCTTCCTCCGGTCTTCCATCGTCGCTCACCCTCCCGACAGAACCGACAGAAGATGTCGCCCGCTGTTCTCCTCCTGGAGCGTCTTCCCCGCTCGGGCGGCGTTCTTTTGGTATCGTCCGTACTCGGACCGGATGCCGTCGACCGCGGCCAGCAACGACTCCGGGGAAAGATCGTTTACCTCCCGTCCGGCATCGAAGCGCCGGACCACCCCCGCCATCCAGGTTCCGGCCGTGGCCACGACAGGGCATCCCGCGGACAGGGCATCCAACGTCACCCCGCTGATCCTGTCGGCGAAATCCTCCCGCCGGTACGGCTGAAGGCAGATCGCACCATGAAAAAGATCCGAGTAGACAAGGGGATCCAGCGTTTCCCGAACCACCCGAAGAGCGTGGTACCGGGTGGATTGCAACCGGATCAGATCCGCCTTCGTCTCCGGGTCGAATCGGTCGTAATGATCTGCGGACGCCTGCATCACGACCGGAACGTCGCGTCCGATATCCGTCAGGAAGGCAACCAGATCGACCACTGCCGAAAACCCCTTTTCCTGCCTCGCCGCCCCGGCGAACAGGACATGGCGGAAATCGGTCGGTCTGTCTTCAGAAACCTCTCCCCTGGGCGTGATAGGGTAGGGAACGACCTTCGTGTGCCCAAACCCGCAACGGGAGAAGACCTCGCCGATGGAGGGCGTCGGCGCAAGGATCACGATATGCGGCTGGTTCCTGGCTGCATTCCGATAAACGGCCTCCTTCGCAGATGTCGGCCGGGCCCAATGAAAATACAGGAAAGCCTTGCCGGGGGGTATCTCCTCGGTGGCAGCCCGGTCGAGGAGGAGAAGGTCCACCCGTCCCGCCGTGGAAACGAAGATGCGCCCCGGGCTTTTCAACAGTTTCCTGAGAAGAAAATATTCCTGGATGCGGCGTACCCTTCGTCGAAAATAGGGGCGGACCGTGATGCCGGACGACTCAAGACGAGGGAGCCGCGCCCCCTTTCCCGCCCAGATGCACATCGATTGCGGGTTTCCGATCGTGGCTCGGCAGAGGCTTTCGACGAAGCTGTGGCAATGCCCCGCCTCGGATTCGAGCGTCGGCTCGATGATGTGGATCGGATTCTCCATTCTCCCTGTATCCACCGAGCTCCGATCCATTCCTATTCTTCCTTCTGTCGGGAAGCAGCGACCTCCTCCGGCTTTTTCCCGAAGGCGATGATCGATTTCCGGAAGGACGGGACAAGGTCTCTCGCCATGCTTCCTAACGACAACATGGATTGGATCCCCACCCTGTACCTTCTCGATTTGAGGAAATACACCCGGTCGATTTCGAAGCCCGCCTCTTCTAGCAATATTTTCAGATCCTCTATCGTGAAATCGCGGTTGTGCCTGTCAGGATAAAACGACATCCCCTTATAGTGAACCGGCTCTGCACGGAGATAATGCTTCTTGTATTCCCAGGTAATATGCTTTCCGCGAATCATTCTGCTTCGATTCCGGAAACATACCGCGTTGGGGACATCGATTTCCACGATCCCCCCGGCTTTTAATACCCTCCTCATTTCCTTTACGGCGTTCAAGTGGGTATGCGTAAAATGCTCGAGCGTCTGGCAACAGACCACCGCATCGAAGTAATCGTCCGGATACGGGATCGGGTCTACTTCGACATTGCATCTCTTGAACACGATGTTCTTCGCCACATAGATGTCGGGCGCGAATTCCGGCACGTCGTTCACATCGATGGCGAAACATTCGTGTCCCAGCTCGGACAACAGGGAAAGCAATAGACCGCCCCCCGACCCGACGTCGAGCACCCTTTTCGAACCTCTCAGGTGGTATGCGATTTCACAAAAGCGATCGACGCTTCCCCGGAACGCTTCCACAAAATACGAATTCTCCAGATCGAACAGCCGCCCCTGCTCCCTGAGGGAAAGGGCCTTCCGGAACAGCTCCCTTTTCGATAACCCGTGGATGCGCATCCCGGTCATCGGTTCATTCCTCTTCCCGGGAAACCTTGACGGTTTTCAGGACATCCACAATTCTCCCGGACGCCCGGCCGTCGCCGTACGGGTTGTGTGCGAGGGACATCGCCCGGTAGGCGTCGGCATCCCGCAGCAGGTGTACAGTCCCGGAGAAGATTTTTTCCCGGTCCGTGCCCACGAGCCTGGCGGTCCCCGCCGCAATCGCTTCCGGCCTTTCGGTGCGCTCCCGCATCACGAGAACCGGTTTCCCGAGGGACGGAGCCTCCTCCTGGACCCCTCCCGAGTCGGTGAGGATCAGGAATGCGCGCTTCATCAGATACACGAAAGGCAGATACTCCACCGGCTCGATCAGGCGGATGTTGGCATCTCCTGCCCCTCCCAGCAACCGGTTCACCGGCTCCCGGACGTTGGGGTTCATGTGGACGGGGTAGAGAATTTCCACTCCGGGATCGTGCCGGGCGATGTCGGCAAGGGCGAGGCAGATCTGCTCAAACCCTTGTCCGAAGCTCTCCCGGCGGTGGCCGGTGACGAGAATGAGCTTTCTTCTCCCGTCGAGAAAGGAAAACCTGTGATCCAGCTCTTTCCGGAGAGCGGAATCCCGCTCGATCCGGCCCGACACCGAGAGAAGAGCGTCGATGACCGTATTCCCCGTGATGAAAATCGTTTCGTCGGGGATCCCCTCCCGCAACAGGTTCTCGCGGGAGACTGCCGTCGGGGCGAAATGGAAATCGGCAAGGACGCCCGTGATCGTGCGATTGATCTCCTCCGGAAACGGTGCGCGCTTGTCGTGCGTCCGGAGGCCGGCCTCCACATGCCCCACCGTCACGCCGGAATAGTAGGCCGACATGGCCGCGGCCATGGTCGTCGTGGTGTCGCCCTGGACGAGCACGATGTCGGGCCGCTCCCTGCGGAGAACGTCCCGCATCCCCCGGATGACATTGCAGGTGACATCGAAAAGGTCCTGCCCGGGTGTCATGATGTCCAGGTCGTACTCCGGGCAAATGTCGAAGAGTGAAAGCACCGGGTCGAGCATCTGGCGGTGCTGCGCGGTGATGCAGACCGTGCTCGAGAACATTTCGGGCCGACCCGCAAGCTCCCGGACAACGGGCGCCATCTTGATCGCTTCAGGGCGGGTCCCGAAAACGGAGAGGACGCGCAGCTTGCCGGAAACGCTTCTCATCCCTCGTCACCCCCCCCGAGAAAAAGGGATCCATCCGCCGGTTGCCGTTGCCCTTGCACCATGAATGTATTTCCTCCTAAAACCTTTTTATGGAAGATATTTCTTGCGGGGAATTTGCAAATTCATTGTTTTTCGTCAATAGTACACATCCGGTAGCTCCGGGGATTTCTTCTTTCGAAGGCAAACTCGGAAAAAAAGCACATAGATTATATTTGGATTTCAGACTGGTCATATCTATATATCGTAAAGTGCCATAACTACCATATCCATAACCATCATCCCAAGGAACTTCAAAATCATCGACCATGATAATGAATTTTTCCCAGTAAAAGCTTATGATGAATATTTCCTCTTTAAGAGGCACCTCCTTTCCCCAATGCGCATCCAAGTAGATAAAGCATTCCCCTCGAGTGATTTCCGGATTATTACTTAAATACTTGAGAAATTCCCTTGAATCCATATTAAATAATGATTCCGTATTTTTTTCAGTAGGTTCATCATGATACTCCTCCGGGACTCCGGGGACTTTCTCTCCCGTTCCTTTCGGGAACGTCGATCAGGCTGGCCATCGTGGTTGCCACGTCCTCCGGTCGAACGCTCTCCCGGCACTCGGCGTCCCGGTCGCACCGTTTCCGGAGGCAGGCCGTGCAGGGCATCGGCGCCTGCAGGAACCGGTGGGTCGGCCCGTGCGGGGCGTTACGGCTGCCGTCGGTGGCGCGGAAGACGGAGACGGTCCTCGCTCCCACGGCCGCGGCAATGTGGAGCGGCCCGGTGTCGGGCGCCATGAGATAGCCGCACCTGCGGTAGACGGCGGCGATCCCCTTCAGGGAGAGAGGCGGCAGAAGCGCCACCCCGCCGGCCGCCAGATCCCGGATCCGCTCCGCCTCCCGCCGCTCCGCCTCGTCCCCCCAGGAAAGAAGGACCCCCAGGGAGGGGTAGGCCTCCCGCAGGAGGCGGATCGCCCCGGCCCAGAAGGAGGCGTCCATCCGCTTGGTCTCCCAGGTCGTGCCGGGATGCACGGACACGACATGCGAAGCGCCGGGAGCCAGCTCCCTCAGTGTTGCGGCCGCCCGCTCGTCGTCCTCCGGCGACGTGGCTACGGTCGCTCGAAACTCCCCGGGGTCGAACGTTCCCCCGAAGGGCGCGCTCACGACCCGCAGGTATTTCCGGCCGATGTGCCGGTCCTCCCCGCGCAGCGGGACCTTCCGGTTGGTGAACAGGAGGTTCGGGGACTCGCGCACGCCGTTCCGGGCGAACCCGAACCGCAGGGGAGCGCCGGACAGCCAGGTCACCACGCCGCTTTTCGTGTTCCCCTGGATGTCGAAGGCGGCGTCGTACCCCCCCGCGCGAAGCAACCGCACCGCGTCCCCCGCTTCCCGGCGCACCTCCCGGGACGTCCAGCCGCTCTTCCAGGTCTTCAGGTCCAGTGGGATCACCCGGCGCAGCCCCGGGTGCCCTTCGAGCAGGCCGGCGAACCTGCGGTCGACCACCCAGTCGACCGCCGACCCGGGCGCCCTCTTTCCCAGGTAGTCGACGACCGGAAGGGCATGCGCCACATCCCCCAGCGCGGAGAGCTTGACGATCAGGATCCGCCGGATCCTCCCCGGCTCCACCTTACACGGCCTCCGCCATCAGGCCGCGCGCGGCATCCACGACCATCTCCGGCGTGATCCCCAGCATGCACTCGTGCCCGCGGTCGCACTCCCGGAGCCGGCAGGGGGAGCAGTCGACGTCCACCCGGACGATCCTGGCGCGCGTTGTCCAGGGGGAGGTCTTCCTCCAGTCGGTCGGCCCGAAGATGGCCGCCATCGGCACGTTGAACGCCGCCGCGATGTGCATCGGGCCGGAGTCGTTCGTTACGAGGAATACGCTGTGCGAGAGCAGCGCCATCAGCTCCCGGACGGTCGTGCGGCCCGAGAGGTTCACCGGACTTTTCCGCATCGCGGCCTCGATCTCGTCCGCCAGCGGCCGCTCGGGAGCCGATCCGACCAGCAGGACGGCGGCGTCCCATTCCTCGGAGAGTGCGTCCGCCACCGCGGCGAACCGTTCCGGGAACCATCGCTTCGCCGACCCGAAGGTCGCCCCCGGGTTGATCGCGACGATCCGCCTTCCTTCCGGGACCCCGAGGACGCCCAGCCTTTCCCGGGCGGCGGCCCGCTCCTCCTCCGTCACGTGCAGCGTGAGGACGGCCTCCTCCGGGCGGCGGATCCCGAGCGCCCCGACCAGGTGAAGGTAATACTCGACATGGTGAAGCGACAGGACCTCCTCCGTCACCGGAACCGCCCGGGAGAGCAGCAGGCCCCTCCCGTCCGTGGCGTACCCCGCTCGGTCCGGGATCCCCGAGAGGAAGGCCAGCAACGCCGCGTCGAAGGCGTTCTGGAGCAGGATCGCCGCCCCGAACCGCCCGCGCCGCAGATCCCTCGCCATCCGCAGGGTTCCGGAGATCCCGGAATGGCCCCCCCCCCGATCATAGACGACCACCTCGTCCACGAAGGGGTGATTCCGGAGAAGGTCCGCGACGGGGGGGCGGGCGGCGGCCACGATTTTCGTCCCCGGGAAGGCGGAGCGGATGGCGCCCATGGCGGGAGTCGTCATCACGGCATCCCCCAGCCAGTTCACGGCGCGCAGGAGAAGCCTCTCCGGCCGGGAGGAGGGAAACGGCTGCATCCAGGTAGAATATCAGATGAAGATCAGCCGGGATAGCGCCTTGGGCGGGGACACTCCTCCAACCGTACTGCCGACAACCTCGAGGAGATGTCCCCGGCGACCCCCGGAAACCCTACTTCCCGAAGAAG